>CAYMXD010000047.1:0-9792 GCA_964394095.1 uncultured Mesohalobacter sp.
ATCAGATGTTTTGTCTGTTGTTTTTTCCAGTACGGTTTCCTCGGCTTCTTTAGATACTTTTTTTGCTAGTTTTTTTAAAAATTGAGCTTGAAATGTAATGGTAAATAAGAAAAAAAGAAGTGTTATTATTGTTTTCATTGGTAATGGTTTTTCATTGATTCGACAACAAATATTAACAAAAACATAAAAAAATCTGACCATAGTTGTATAGTTGGTGGGATTTTGTTTGTGAGTGGTTTATATTTTACATAGGTTGTTTTTTTACATTATTTAAACTAAAATCGCTTAAAAATCGCTTTATCTGTTATTTTACAGTGATTTTATTCCTATAAATACATAAAACCATACCATCTATAAACATCTAAACTTTGCTTAGACTATTTTTTTGTAGTTTTAAACTTTCAAAGAAATCAAACAAATGCTAAATGCTGTTATCATAGACGATGAGTTAAATGCGATAAAAAGTTTATCATGGGAGTTATCCAACTTTTGTGAGGATGTTGAAGTTGTACAAAGCTTCACTAATCCTGAAAATGCTATTACGTTTCTCGAAAAAAACTTGGTTGATTTGGTATTTCTTGATATACAAATGCCACAAATGAGTGGTTTGGTGTTTTTAAACAAGCTCAGCAAAAGAAACTTTTCTGTCATATTTACCACGGCTTACAACGAATTTGCCATAGATGCTATCAAACAAAATGCAATAGACTATCTCACCAAACCCATTGATACAGACGACTTAATACAAGCCGTGAACAAGGTAGTGCACTACAAAGAAAATAGATTAACCCGCGATACCCTAGAGGAAAGCCTGCTTGCCATTAAAGACCAACGTATAAAAATAAGTGTTGACGGAAAACTACTCTTTTTAGAGGCCGATGAGATTATTTATTGTGAAAGCGATGGTAACTATACTAAAATGTTTTTAGCGGACAATCAAAAATTATTTATTTCAAAAAAATTGAAAGAAATTGAAGAATTACTGCCAAGTAGCCACTTTTTTAGGGTTCATAATTCGTATATCGTGAACCTAAGTAAGGTGAAAGCATACTATAAAACCGATGCTTATGTAGAAATGAATAACCAAAAGAAAATACCCGTTTCTAGAAATAAAAAATCTGATTTTTTAGATAAAGTATAAATGCAATTTAATGAACGATTTTTACTTGACTTTTTTTGGCATATTACCTTTGTGCTTCTTTTTGTATTTACCATTATATCTGTACTAATTGCTATTTTTTCAAAAGAAAAAACCTATACTTACTATGCATTGTACACCTTTTTTTTACTTTCTTATATTTTATTAAAAACACCCTATATTTCATTGATGGAGTATTTAGAGGAAACAGTCCCACCTGCCTATAACTTCTATTCTCAAACTCTTTTTTACAGCTTTTACTTTTACTTTTTTCTATATTTTTTAGATATAAAAGAGTACTACCCAAAATTCACAAGGCAAGTAAAATTTATTTTACAAATCGTAATTGCGATAAGTACGCTTTTGTTTTTAGTAGCTGTTGTACTAAAAAATTCCGTTATTTTTAATACCTATTACTTCTACATTTATGCACCTTTCAATACAATAATGGGTTTATTGGCCATATATAAGGCAAGTAAAACCCCTGGTTATTTGAAGTATTTTTTTGTTTCAGGTAGCATTATTTATTTAAGCTTAGCCATACTCGCTTTGGTATTGTCATACAACGGCTACGATTACAAAACAAGTATTGTAATTGCTGGAAAAACATTTTGGTTAATACCACTTTTGTTTTTTTATATAGGCATATTTGTAGAGCAAATTATGTTTTCTCTGGGTTTAAGCTACCGAGTAAAACTAATCAACGAAAAACTTCGAGAACAATTTCAAGAGAATGATTATATCAACAAACAGCTGAATAAAAGCTTAGAAAGCAGAGATGAAGAGATTGTTAAACTTCTTGAAAAAGCAGAAAAAGATAGAATGGCTCAAATAAAATCTGAATACGAATCTCAAATCAACAAGCTTCAACTCAGCTTACTGCACAATCAAATGAACCCGCATTTTATATTTAATGCGCTCAATTCCATTAAAGTCTATTTGATAGAAAACAAAAAAGAGAAGGCAGTCTATTACCTCAATAAATTCTCGAAGTTGGTTAGGAATATTCTGGAAAGCTCTAGAGCAGAAACCATTTCGCTAGAAGAAGAATTAAAATTGATTCAACTCTACGTTGCCATAGAGCAGATTCGCCTTGAAGATTCCATCCATTTCTCTCTTGAAATTCCTGATGAAATCAACCTATCAAAAATCAAAATACCGCCCTTAACTTTACAGCCTGAAAATGCCATTTGGCATGGGCTATCTTCGCTTTCTGAAAATAAAGAATTAAAAATTGAAGTTCAGCAAACCCAACGTGGAACATTACTAAAAATAAAAGACAACGGCATAGGTAGAAGCAAAGCTAAACTTGCTAACCAACTAAAAAACTTGCCTAAAAAGTCGCTAGGTTTAAAAATAACTAAAGAACGACTTGACGTTTTTAACAAAAAAGAAAAATTGAATTATCATTTTAATATCCTTGACTTAAAGACCGAAAATAAGACGGGCACTGAAGTGCAATTTTTGTTTTATAGTAACTAGATCTTATGATAATGTTCTCGGCTATGAGTACTTGCAATGGTTGGTATTCAAATATTTAGGCTTGCTTTCCGGCCTTTAAACGGGTACATACCAAACTGAAAATTTACGAAGATTTTTGGTAAGTAAGTGAGAACCTGTCTAACGCTAGTTAGGCAAATTACTTATAACCATTATTGGGTGTAGTTATTTTTTTAAAGATTTCAAAAATACGTCCGTTGTCATTTCAGTTAGTAAGGATTTTTTAAAATCTTGGTGTTTCTTATGATTTTAATACTTCAAAAATTGCAAGAACAGGTGGTGTTTATGAATTATCTCTAACTTACCAATTAGACTCTAAAGCTAAAAGATGTAAAGGCTGCCCTGATTATAAATAAGGCCTAATTTCCAGCACAGTTTGTATTGTAAAACTTCACGATGTCATATACATGCCTTTTCTTAAAGTCCTTGTTTTCAATTTTTTGGACTAATTTGGGGCAATCTTTGAAAAATTTTGGGCCAACCGTTTTTAAGCTACTGTCAGCAAAATGATCAGAGGATAATAAAATCACTTCATCATCGTCCTCTTTTTTAACATAATGTGCAACAATAGTTTGTTGAGTCATGCCCATGCCTGGGCCCATAGGATTTGAATTAAAAGAGGATGTTGAAATATACAAACTCACCGGCCCTAGGATTTCCTCTTCTAAAAGTAAATACTCATTTTTCCACTTAACTTTTAGAAACCTAAATTTTGTTTCATCATTGAGGTTGTTTTTCTTTTTTACGTAATCAACCTCTGAATAGTGCAGTTTTTTGGGGTCGTCGGAACTATGGTTTTTTATTAAGAGATGATCCTCATCCTGCTTAGCAAGAACGGCTTTGCTTGAACCGTCTTTAAGTTTTATCGTGCTTAATTGATAGGGTGCACCACAGGAATAAATTAGGGTAAACAAGACTATAATGGGTATTGAATTTAATGTCCTTAATTTCATGTTATCTTTTTTGAAGCTTCAAAGATAAAACGAAACTTGTATTGTTTAAAACATGACATCATCATCTTTTTAAGCTTTATACTTAATTCATTTAGCTGTTATTTTATTTCTTTAACAAAAGTTTATTTGGAATTCTCCTTTTATTATTAGTATGTTTGTATCTCTAATTTGTGAGTAATCGCAAATTTTATAAAGAATGAGGTGAGAGACTGGCTCGATGACCCTCTGGCAACCCACTATAAGTGCTGATGTATTTCAGTGTTGGAAAACCGGTGCCAATTCCAGATTTAGTCATAATAGTGTGGCTAATGAATATAAAAACCTTTTAGCGATGAAACAGTATTTCAATTCCAATTTTCAATGCATTCCAGTAGCTGAATATTTTTCAGCCCATCCTCAATTTTCCGTTTCGTGTTGTTATATGCGAATGCGCATGTGTTGCTAATACGCCTTTAGCGACGCATTTCCTTTAAACTTAAGCCAAGTTTCGGCCTTGAGTTTTTCTTTCATATTTCATTTTTTAACCTTAATACTATTATATCATGTCACAACAAAATTTTCGTTTTGAAACCCTTCAGCAACATGCTGGACAAGAGATAGATTCTACAACCGGATCTCGAGCTTTACCCATTTACCAAACCACGTCTTTTGGTTTTAAAGACTCTAAACACGCCGCCGATTTGTTTGGCTTAAAAGAATTTGGCAACATCTACACCCGCATCATGAACCCCACAACCGATGCTTTTGAAAAACGCATCGCTGCGCTTGAAGGTGGTGTTGCCGCTTTAGCTGTAAGCTCGGGACAGGCTGCTCAATTTACAGCCCTGAGCAATTTGTTGCAATCCGGAGACAATTTTGTCACCTCACCGCATCTTTACGGTGGAACTTTTAATCAATTTAAAGTGACACTAAAGCGCTTAGGCATTAAAGCCAAGTTCGCCGAAGGTATTCATGTCGATGATTTTGAAGCACAAATAGAAGAGAGCACCAAAGCCATTTATTTGGAAACCATAGGTAACCCCGGCTTAAGTGTAGCCGATTTTGAGACCATAGCCGCTTTAGCAAGCCAATACAATATTCCTTTGATTGTAGACAATACTTTTGGTGCCGGAGGTGCTGTATTTCAGCCGATTAAACATGGCGCGGATATCGTCGTTGAATCTGCAACCAAATGGATTGGTGGTCATGGCACCAGTATTGGCGGCGCCATTATAGACGCCGGCAGGTACGATTACGGCAATGGTAAATTTCCTCAATTTTCTGAACCCTCTGAAGGTTATCACGGACTGGTTTTTTCGGATGTGTTTGGAAAAGATAGCGATTTTGGCAATATAGCCTTTATCATAAGGGCCAGAGTAGAAGGTCTTCGCGACTATGGCTCTGCACTTTCGCCATTCAATGCTTTCCAACTTATGCAAGGGCTTGAAACCTTGTCGCTCCGTTTAGAAAGAACAACCGAAAACGCTTTAAAACTCGCCCAATGGTTAGAGAATTTAGATGAAGTTGAGTGGGTAAATTACCCGGGCTTAGCCTCATCACCTTACCATGAAACTGCTGCTAAGTATTTCAAAAGAGGCTTCGGTGGGGTATTGAACTTTAAACTCAATGCAGATAAGGAAACAGCAGATGAGTTTGTGAATAACCTCAAATTAATTTCCCATGTGGCCAATGTTGGTGATACAAAAACGCTGATTATTCATCCTTCATCAACCACACACGAGCAGTTGAGTGACGAAGAGCAAAAGAAAGCCGGTGTTGCTCCCGGAATCTTAAGAGTATCTGTGGGTATAGAGCATATTGAAGATATCAAAGCAGACATTCAACACGCCCTGAATAAAGCTTCTGTTTTGGTGTAATAAAAACTGAAAAAATAGATGAATCCTAAAAATTAAGTCTGAATTACATCCCTCTAAATCTCCCCTCAAGGGGAGGCTTAGAAACTATTCAATTTTTTTATAAATGAACTTATATTATACACATACCAATAATTTCAAACTCGAAAGTGGCATAGTGCTGCCTGAGGTGAAAGTGGCGTTCAGGACTTACGGTCAATTAAACGCCGACCAATCCAATGTCATTTGGGTGTGCCATGCATTAACCGCCAATGCTGAGGTGCACGAGTGGTGGCCGGAGATGTTTGGCGCGGGTCGAGTTTTAGACCCGGACAAGTATTTTATTGTTTGCCCAAATTTTTTAGGGTCTTGTTATGGTTCAACCGGAGCGAGTTCAGCTGAAGTTCCTGAAAAATTTCAGCTGAAAAACTTCCCTTTGGTGACTATTGCAGATATGGTGAAAGCGCATCGCTTGGTCGCCAAACATTTGGATATTAAAAGAATTCATCTGCTCATAGGCGCCTCATTAGGTGGGCAACAGGCCTTGCAGTGGGCGGTAAGTTTTCCAGAGGACATTCATCAGCTTTGTGTTTTGGCCACCAACGCCTTTCATTCGCCCTGGGGGATGGCGTTTAACGCCTCACAACGATTGGCGATGCAAGCCGACGAGAGTTTTCAAAATAATTTGGCAAACGGCGGTAAAGCAGCACTGAAAGCCGCACGATCAATCGCCTTGCTGAGTTACAGAACACCTGATATTTACAATTCGACTCAAGCTGAAAAATCCTCGGATACAGTAGAACATTTTTCAGCAGAACGTTATCAAGAGTATCAGGGTGAAAAGTTGGTTAAACGCTTTTGCCCTTATGCCTATTATGCCATTACTAAAAGTATGGACAGCCATAATCTTGGTCGTGGGCATGCGTCGGTTGAAGATGCTTTGACAAAAATCGAGGCTAAAACCCTATGTATAGGATTGCGCTCAGACCGTTTATTTCAGCCGGAAGAGCAACAATTTTTAGCAAAACATATTCCCAATGCCCGATATCTTGAAATTGATTCCATTTACGGACACGACGGGTTTTTAGTAGAAGCTGAATTGATCAACACCAAAGTTTTGGAGTGGCTTAGCCCTTCAAACACAAATTTAAAAACACAAGACAAAATGAAAAAGACATCAAAAATAGGACTATTCGGTTACGGTTGCGTGGGGCAGGGGTTTTATAAAATCCTTCAGCAAAGCCCAAACACCAATGCTGAAATCACAAAAATAGTCGTTAAGGATAAATATAAAACACGGGATTTGCCCGATAAACATTTTTTCTATCAGGCTTCAGATATTCTATTGGATAACGACATCAATACTGTGGTTGAACTCATCGATGATGCAGATGCCGCTTACGATATCGTAAAATCAGCATTAAAACTCGGGAAAAACGTGGTCTCTGCCAACAAAAAACTCATAGCAGAACATTTAGATGAATTGATAAATTTAGCTCAAGAAAACCAAGTTACTTTGTTGTACGAAGCTTCGGTTTGTGCGAGTATTCCCATCATCAGAACTATTGAAGATTACTTTAAAAGCGACCATATTGAAGGTTTTCAAGGCATTTGCAACGGCACGACCAATTACATTCTTAGCCGAACAGGGCAGGGGCTCACCTACGATGAGGCTTTGCAAGAAGCTCAAGATTTGGGCTTTGCCGAATCCGATCCTACTTTAGATGTAGATGGATTCGATGCCAAGTATAAATTAGCTATTTTATTGAAACACGCTTTTGGTGTCCATGCACAACCCCAGCAGATTTTCAATTGTGGAATACGACATATAAAGCCGGCTCACGTTAGCTTTGCTGAAGACCGTCAGGCTAAACTGAAATTGTATTCTTATGCCAAACAAATTGAAGATAAAGTCATCGGTTTTGTAGCCCCTTTTTTAGTACCACAATCCCATCCCAATTATAATGTGGAAAACGAATTTAACGCCGTAAATGTAAATGCTGAATTTGCCCGTGAACAATTGTTCCAGGGCCGTGGCGCCGGAAGTGTGCCTACGGCCTCGGCAGTATTATCTGATATTCAGGCTTTGCAATCGGGATATTTTTATTCCTATACTTCAGTAAATGACAACTATGAAAATGCATTTACCAAGGATTTTTATTTAAACATTTTGCTTACAGCTAAAGATGAAAACAGCTTAGATGACCTTGAATTTGTACATACTGAAAACATTTCTGTTGATGGTAAAAACGCCTTTAAGACCGGTTGGGTACATTTTAAAAATTTGATAAAAATCGATTTTAATAAAAGAGGTGACTTGTTTTTTGCGGTGATTTCAGAAGATTTCAAACTTAGTTTAAGTGAAGTTGAACATGCGGTAGAGGAAGCTTTGGTTTAAGATAGACCTAAAAGGCAGGGACTCACAAAGAAAGAATATCTTTTTATGTAATTGAATATCAGCATAAAATTGTATTAGTTAAACGTCTAAGTCAATTGATGAAATAATCAAAGAAGAAGTCTCAAAAAAAGGAATAAAATATAAAAGGTCAACAAACCGTGCAAAGCTTTCCTTAGATAGAGTTAAATTCTAACAAGATAAGATTTAATAATAAAATTTTGCTGATTTATGTTGAGAGGCATTAAAGTGCGCAAGGATTTCTAACCGCCAAATTCAGTATAATTTAACTTATTGAAATGTATTGAGCCGATTCTATGTATTAATCGGCTCATGTTTTTATTATATTTGACCCGATTAAAGAATTTTATGGGTCATGAGGTATAATTGGCAATTAGAAGATTGGGGTGATTTTACGTATTCCTTGAGTGAGGTTGAAGACTATTTGTTTGAATTTGTTGAAAAATCCGGTCACTTAAAAGGTCTACTTCAGGGTTTATCGACCGCAAAACAGGAAGACATACTTATTGATGTTTTAGTCTCTGAAGCTATAAAAACTTCTGAAATAGAAAACGAATATTTGAGTAGAAAAGACGTTTTATCCTCAATTCGGCATAATTTAGGATTAGAAGCACCTATTGATTCCATTAGAGACCAAAGAGCAAAAGGCATTGGACAGTTAATGGTAAAAGTTCGGGAAACTTATAACGAGCCTTTAACTGAATTTGCCCTCAAAGGTTGGCATAAAATGATTTTTCCTAAGGTGAGACATATCAATGTTGGTCAATGGAGAACTCACAAGGCTCCTATGCAGGTCATTTCCGGACGTGTAGATGCACCAAAAATACATTTTGAAGCACCACCATCATCTCATGTCACTAAAGAAATGAAAAAATTTATTAAATGGTTTAATGATACCTCACCAAGTGGGAGAACACCAATAAAACATGCCCCAATACGTTCAGCAATTGCACATATTTACTTTGAAACTATTCATCCTTTTGAAGATGGAAACGGAAGAGTAGGCAGAGCTATTTCAGATAAAGCCCTGTCTCAAAGTATGGGTTATCCATCAGCTTTAAGCATTTCGCGTAGTATTGAAACTCAGAAAAGTGCATATTATTCAGCATTGGAAGACGGACAGAAAAGCAATGAGATTACATCTTGGATTTTATACTTTATAAAGGTGGTTATAAATGCTCAAGACCAGTCAGAAAAGTTGATAAAATTTACTTTAAAAAAGGCAAAATTCTTTGATAAATATCAAAATGAATTAAATAAAAGGCAGTTAAAAAGTATTCAAAAAATGTTTGACCAGGGACCAGATGGCTTTGAAGGCGGCATGACATCAAAAAAGCATATGTCAATTAATAAAGTATCAAAAGCAACAGCTACCAGAGATTTAACATCTTTAGAAAAAATTGGTGCTTTAAGAGCTGATGGGCAAGGTCGAAACACAAGATATCATTTGAAACTTATATAACATTGAAAAGCAATTCCTTATTTGTGATGAGGTATTTAACTTCCAGCCAAAAATTGTATATTGCATCAACAAACCATTTTAAAATCTTAATTCTATGAAACCAAATAATATCTTAAGATTTCTGCTTTTAGGGGTTATCGTCTTACATTTGCCGGCTTGTAAATCTGATAAAAGCATGGATAAAGAGCGTGTTGAAGCTACTAAAGAAAAAACAGAAGAGGTTAAACCCAAATGGAAAACCGATTTTATAGATAATTTTGAAACCTTTAATCCCGACAATTGGCAGGACCAGCGGATTTGGGTCAATAATGAAACTCACTGCTATGTGCCCGACGGTAAATACAACACCAGAGAAGTTAGCGATGGAACGCTTAAGATAAAAGTCGTTAAACTCGACGAACCCATCCAATGTGACAATATGGATAAACACGGCGAGCATCATCCACCACCAGAATATGGTCGCGCCGCGCCCGCTCGCGCGCCGCCGCAAA
>CAYMXD010000048.1:0-9137 GCA_964394095.1 uncultured Mesohalobacter sp.
CAAATGAATGTTGTACCGGGTATGATAACAGAGTTTAGCTTTACACCTACAACAACATCTAAAGAAATTAAAAATAGTGAATACATGCGCGAAAAAGTTAAGCGTATTAACGAAATTCGCGATAAAAGAAGTTCTGAGCTTGAAGATAAAGGTAAATCTGGACTTGAAGAATATGAATTTGAATACTATTTATTGTGTAACAAGATTTGTGGAGTTACACATTATAATATGCAAATGAAGATAGTTGTTGAAGAGGAAGAAGATTTTAATAAATGGATGGAAGAGCAACAAACTTTTGGAGAATTATTAGCAAAACAATAAATTAAGAAATATATACGAAGATGTCAGTAGCAGCAACAACAGCACATTCAAATGATCACTCAGAGGCACATGCGCATCATCACCATGAGCAGTCTTTTATAGAGAAATATATTTTCAGTACAGACCATAAAATGATTGCTAAGCAATATTTGATAACTGGTCTGATTATGGGTTTTATCGGCATTGCCATGTCTCTGCTTATGAGACTGCAATTAGCATGGCCCGACACTGAATTCTGGATTTATGAAGCTCTGCTTGGTAAATTTGGTGAAGGCGGTGTTATGGATCCAGGTATTTACTTGGCTTTAGTCACCATTCACGGTACTATTATGGTATTTTTTGTTTTAACTGCCGGATTAAGTGGTACTTTTAGTAACCTTTTAATACCATTGCAGATAGGAGCCAGAGATATGGCTTCAGGATTTTTGAATATGCTCTCTTACTGGTTGTTTTTCCTGTCATGCTGTATAATGATATCATCATTATTTGTAGAAGCAGGTCCGGCTTCGGCAGGTTGGACGGTTTATCCGCCGCTAAGTGCTTTGCCACAAGCTATAGGAGGTTCCGGATTAGGGATGACACTATGGCTAGTGTCGATGACAATTTTTATTGCATCATCTTTAATCGGTTCGCTAAATTACATTGTAACAGTATTAAACCTGAGAACAGATGGAATGTCTATGACAAGGTTACCCCTAACCGTTTGGGCTTTCTTTGTAACGGCTATCATTGGTGTGGTTTCTTTCCCGGTTTTATTATCAGCAGGTTTGTTATTATTGATGGACAGAAGTTTTGGAACATCATTTTTCTTAAGTGATATTTATATCCAGGGGGAGGTATTGGCTCACCAAGGGGGTTCACCGGTTTTATACGAACATTTATTTTGGTTTTTAGGACATCCTGAGGTTTATATTGTACTGCTACCGGCATTAGGGATCACCTCTGAAATTATAGCCACAAATGCACGTAAACCCATTTTTGGTTACAGAGCCATGGTCGCTTCAATTTTAGCCATTGCTTTCTTATCTACTGTAGTATGGGGTCACCACATGTTTGTATCCGGTATGAATCCATTTCTTGGTTCTGTATTTACATTTACAACATTATTGATTGCTATTCCATCAGCAGTTAAAGCTTTTAACTATATCACCACACTTTGGAAAGGTAATCTCCAATTTAATCCGGCAATGCTGTTTTCAATAGGGTTGGTTTCTACGTTTATTACAGGTGGTTTAACCGGTATTATTTTAGGAGACAGTACACTCGATATTAACGTTCACGATACATACTTTGTTGTAGCTCACTTTCACTTGGTGATGGGTATTGTTGGTTTATATGGTTTTATCGCAGGGGTGTATCACTGGTTCCCGAAAATGTTTGGTCGAATGATGAACAAAAATTTAGGTTATGTTCATTTCTGGGTCACTGCTGTAGGAGCTTACGGGGTATTCTTTCCTATGCACTTTATAGGTATGGCAGGGCTCCCTAGAAGATATTACACAAACACTGCTTTCCCATATTTTGACGACTTATCAGATACGAATGTTCTTATTTCAGTTTTCGCCTTTGTAACAGCTGCAGCACAAATTGTATTTATCTACAATTTTATAAGTTCAATTTTCTACGGTAAGAGAGCTACTCAAAACCCATGGAAAGCAACAACACTAGAATGGACAGCACCCGTAGAACACATTCACGGTAACTGGTATGGTGAATTGCCAAAAGTTTACAGATGGTCTTACGACTACAGTAAACTTAATGCAGACGAAAGCGATTATATTATCGCGGGTCAAGACTACGTTCCTCAGAATGTACCATTGCAGGAAGGTGAAGAGGAGCTAAATCATTAGCAAAATATCCTTTTTTGAATCATACAAACGCCTTAGATTTGATTTTCTAAGGCGTTTTTGTTATATTTTTTATGTTTTAGCACTCTTCTAAGACGAGCGCTAGCGGGGGGATAGTAATGTATCAATATGTTAATTTGAAAATTAGGTAATTTATAAATTTAACAGTAAAACTATAGCATCAATAGTAACCATAGCATCAATAGCATCTATAGAACCAATAATATCACTTAACAATTCGCTAAAATTAAACGAGTTTAAAAAAACATTTTAATATTACATAAATGCTTTTTTTTTGTAACATATCTCAACTTTAGCCGTCGTATAAAAAAATCTAAAGTATGGCCGAAACTATCCTAGAACTCAAAGATCTCACTAAAACTTTTGGTAAAACAACTGCAGTATCAGACCTCAGCTTTGCTATTGAAAAAGGCCATGTTTATGGTATTTTAGGCCCAAATGGCAGCGGTAAATCCACTACACTTGGGATGGTGCTGAATGTTATCAATGTTACCTCCGGGACGTTTGAATGGTTTTCCGGGCAAATGGAAACGCACGAAGCTTTAAAGAAAGTAGGGGCTATTATAGAAAGTCCAAACTTTTATCCAAGCATGTCTGCTTATGATAATTTAAAACTGGTTTCAAAAATTAAAGAAATTCCAATAGATAACATAGAAAGAGTGTTGAAAATAGTTGAACTCTACGATAGGAAAGATGACCATTTTAAAACCTATTCCTTAGGAATGAAACAACGATTGGCTATAGCTTCAGCCTTATTGAACAATCCTGAGATATTAATTCTTGATGAACCTACCAACGGTCTCGACCCCAAAGGCATACATCAAATAAGAGAAATCATCAAGAAAATTGCAACCACGGGAACAACAATTCTTCTGGCCTCACATCTTTTAGACGAAGTAGAAAAAATATGTACTCATGTTGTTGTTATCAGACAAGGAAAAAAACTATATGCCGGCAGAGTTGATGAGATGAATGCTTCATTCGGATATATAGAAGCTTCAGCAACAGATTTAGATCAACTTAATTCATATTTAGATGGCCTGGATTTTATTGATAAGTACGATATTTTAGACTCTGGTCAGGTTAGGATATTTTTGTCTAGAGATATGGACGCCGGTGAATTCAATACGCTTTGTTTCAAACAAGGAGTTACATTAACTCATCTGGTCAAGCGTAAAGAAAGCTTAGAAGAGCAATTTTTAAAACTTACAAACCAAAACTAATGTTTAGACTTATAGATATAGAATTATTCAAACTCAAACACAGTAGGTCAGCCAAAATCATGACCATATTATATTTTAGTTTATTCCTTTCAGCAGCTTTATTATCAACTGTAAAGTTCAATTTTGGCGTAGAATTCAGGTTAGCAGATCAGGGTATTTACAACTTTCCTTATACGTGGCATTTTATGAGTTTCTTGGTTGCATTTTTAAAAATCATTCTAGCCATTGTAATTGTGTCTATGATGTCCAGCGAATATACTAACCGAACATTGAAGCAAAATCTCATTGACGGCTTAAGCAAAAAAGAATTTGTATTGTCAAAATTTTACGTTTCTGTTCTCTATGCCGTTTGTTCTACGCTTATGCTGTTTACAGTAACCTTAATTTTAGGTTTAATATTTTCAGACTATGATGAAATACAAATCATATTTTCAGACTTGGAATATATAGGTGGCTATTTTGTAAAATTACTGGGTTTCTTTTCGTTATGTCTTTTCTTGGGCTTATTAGTTAAGCGTTCAGCATTTGCTTTAGGCTTTTTGTTCCTGTTGTGGATTATTGAGCTTATCCTTATGGGAAACCTCAGAGGGACTTCATATAGTTTTATCAGTGATTATACCCCTTTAAATGCCATGTGGGGCTTAATTCCTGAACCATTTACACGCCTAGATGCCATAAGTACAGCAGCAAAAACCTTGGAAGCCGATATCGCCAGTGACTACAGTGTGAGTATAGTCAATGTTATAGTCGTTCTTATTTGGACATTTTTATTTATTTATGGCGCATTTGCACTCCTCAAAAAAAGAGATTTATAGTCAAAACCTATATATTTGTTGAATGACTAAAAATTGTTCAGCATATACATTTTCGCTTTTCATAATAACTCTGATCTTACCGTTGGAAGTATTTGCCCAAGGTGAAGCCAATAACTGGTATTTTGGGCAAAATGCCGGAATAAGTTTTAATACATCACCGCCAAGCGTTTTGTTTGATGGTGAATTAAATACAAATGAAGGCTGTTCTTCAATTTCTTCATCAAATGGAGATTTATTGTTTTATACTGATGGCAGAACAGTTTGGAATGCCAACCACGATATTATGCCTAATGCCGATTATTTTGGAGGTACAGGCTTAAACGGTGACCCGTCTAGTACTTCGAGTGGTTTAATCGTTCCTCATCCCACTCAGGATAATTTATACTATGTGTTTACAGTAGATGAGCCACATCATGACAACGCTTTTGCTTTCCCAAATCAGGGACCAGCAAACCCCGATGGTTCGCCAAGTCCAAACTACAGTGATGTCACTTCGCACAGCGTTCCCGAAGATGATGATGGATTTAACAATGGTTTTGCATACACACTCGTAGATATGAATCTTAACAATGGGCTTGGAGATGTGGTGCCCACCGAAAAAAATATTGAACTTCAAACTTACGATCCCAATAACCCAGAAGATGTTAAGTACAAATGCTCAGAAAAAATAACTGCAGTTAGAGCTCAGGACTGTAATTCGATATGGGTCATTACCCATTTTAAAGATACATTTTACGCATTTTTAATCGATGATAATGGAATTAATCAAACACCGGTAACATCACAGGTAGGCCCTTTTGTAGATACAGATGATTACAGAAGAGCAGCTATTGGTTATCTGAAAGCCTCACCGAATGGCGATAAACTCCTTACAGCAAATCAAACTATGGATTACGACCCTATTACACAGGTAGATGAAGGGAGTGGTAATGTGTATTTATTTGACTTTGATAACGCCACAGGACAGATTACAAACCCATTTGAACTTCTTGATGGTTATAATGTTTACAGCGTAGAATTTTCGGCCAGCGGTACAAAAGCCTATGCCTCTGTTGCCGAATCGTTTCCGGGTCAACTGCCAGAGGCCAAACTTTTTCAATGGGATTTGGAAGCAGCAGATATACTTGCTTCACAATTTTCTTATCCCAATGTGAGTGGAAATAGCTCAGGGGCTATTCAGCTGGCGCCTAATGGGAAAATTTATCGAAGTATTTTAGGTTCATCCTTATTGTCCGTTATAAATAACCCGGAATTACCGGGCATTCAATCCAATTATACTGAAAATACAGCAGAAGGAGCATTAAATTTGGGAGGCAGAACAGCAACTTTTGGTTTACCTCCGTTTATACAATCTTTATTTAGTACAAAAATAGATATTGTAGGTAATAACGAACCACAAGTAAATTTATGTGATGGCGAAAGCTTTACCTTGTTTTATGATGATCTTGAAAACGTAGAATATGTTTGGCGTAAAGATGGTGAGATATTGATAAATGAAACCAGTTCCAGCATTACAGTTAACCAACCTCAGGGCATTGATTTGCCATTTCAGGAAAATTATTCCTTAGAAATCTTATTTGATGATGAAACCTGCCCTTTTATTGGCATTGCCAATGTTACTTATTACCCTAACCCAGAAGTTCAAAGTGGGTTTTTAGACGAATGTGCAACAGACTATAATCAAAATTCAGTTGAATTTGATCTTAGTATTGCTAGTTCTCAATTTTTACCTGCAAATGCAAATTCCGATAACTATAACTTTACCTATTTTGAAAGTATTGAAGATGCTCAAAATAATGAAAATCCTATTGCAAATCCGCAAAACTATACGAATATAAGCTTACCTCAAACACTTGGGGTTATTGTAGAAAATAGTTTAGCAGGGTGTTCAGCAATTATGGATTTAACCTTAGATATAGTCGATTTTGAAGTTGAAAATTACAGTCTAAGTCTTTGCGATGATAATCAAAACGGGATACAAACCTTCAACCTTTTGGACATAGAAACTCAAGAGGGTATTGTAGCAAGTAACTTTTATCTTACTGAAAATGAAGCTTTAAATGAAATAAACCCAATAGGTAATCCATCTAATTTTCAAAATCAAAATCTTTATCAACAAGACGTGTTCTTTGGTATAGATACAGGAGAAGACTGCAAAGACTTGGGTATATTGTCCCTGGAGATCAGCGAATTACCACAGGTAGAAGACAATATTGTTTATTATTGTGTCGAGGATTTTCCCAATCCCATTACAATTTCATCAAATATACCTGATACTCAATTAGGCAACTTTGAAATCTTATGGTTACCAGGTGATGAAACCACACCTGATATTCAAGTCAATGAAGCCGGGAATTACGAAGTGGCTGTTACCAATATAGAAACAGGCTGTACTAATTTTAGAAATGTAGAAGTCATAAATTCTGGTCTAGCCGAAATTGATCTTGAAATTGAAGAGTTTTTTGGTGACCAAAATAAAGTGACTGCTATACTTTCTGAGGAAAGTCCGGGGAATTATGAATATGCATTACATCTCAATGGCCCTTATCAAGATAGTAATGTTTTCGAAAACTTACTCCCGGGAATTTATGATATGTACGTGAGGGATAAAAATGGATGTGGAATAACGCAAAAGACTTTTGGTATTCTTGGTGTTATGGATTATTTTACACCTAACGGAGATGGTATAAATGACGTTTGGAGGTTTAAAGGTGTGTTTAACAATAAACAAGCTCTAGCCAATGTTTATATTTTTGACCGGTATGGTAAATTGTTGAAGTCGTTTAAAGGCTTAGATAAATTCTGGGATGGAACTTATAACAATAAACCCATGCCTTCTCAGGATTACTGGTACAAAATCCAACTTGAAAACGGTAGAGTTTTGACGGGTAATTTTACCTTAAAGCGTTAGTTGTCAACAGTGTCTCCGCCAAAATCAGGAACTCCAATTCCTCTTTTTGGTGTATTGGTTTTTTCTTTAGTTTCCAGTTTGCCAATAATTTTTAATGGGTAAGCATTAAAAATTTTCTCCCTTTTTTTACAGTTTAAATTCATATAAGTATCACTGTATTTTTCATTAGATTTTTGATCCCACAAATACAGATAAACATCATAAACGTAAGATTTATAGTTGTTGATTTTTGCGTTATCTTTTTGATAACTATCTAATTGAACTATCACTTTTTCCGGTTTTGCTGCTTTTTCATTTGATCCCTTAGGATTAGTAACAAAGTCTAAAACATATTCTTTAAATTTTATTTCTGTAATGTTTGGTGTTTCAACTTCATTTATTACTAAATCTCCAGCCTGATTAATTATAATTTTCAGGATATTTCTTTCGTCTGAAGTATTAAATTCTTCGGCAATTAGGCTATCATCAATATTTTTACAAGATTTATCAAACCAATTTTGGGCTTGAGTTGTAAAACATGATAGACATATTAAGCATAAAATTATAGTTTTCATATTATTATTTTTGAATTAAATCTGGTCTTTTTTGTTTAGTTATTTTTAGTGCTTCGTTTTCTCTCCACTCATCAATTTTTTTAAAATGACCACTCAATAGCACATCAGGAACTTTAAGGCCTTTATATTCTTGTGGTCTCGTATATATGGGAGGCGCAAGCATATTGTCTTGAAATGAATCAG
This sequence comes from uncultured Mesohalobacter sp., assembly GCA_964394095.1. Classification (GTDB taxonomy): domain Bacteria; phylum Bacteroidota; class Bacteroidia; order Flavobacteriales; family Flavobacteriaceae; genus Psychroflexus. The sequence goes on from CAYMXD010000048.1 coordinate 7,876, forward strand.
TTAGAGCAGAGGTCTCGTCATTAAGCACTCCCGGGATTAAACGGATGAGAGCATCAGAAATTACTATCGCTGCAACTTCTCCGCCAGATAACACAAAATCTCCAATAGAAATTTCTCTTGTGATATGCATTTCCCTGACTCTTTGGTCTATGCCTTTATAATGTCCACATAATAAAATCAAATTTTGTGCCATAGACATGCGATTTGCCATTCTCTGGTTTAATGTTTCTCCATCGGGTGTAAGATATATTATGTCGTCGTATTCTCGCTCAAACTTGAGCTTAGAAATGCATTTGTCTATTGGCTCTGGCATCAAAACCATCCCGGCGCCACCACCATATTGATAATCGTCAACCTGTCGATACTTGTTTGTGGTATAATCTCTTAAGTTATGAAAATAAACTTCTACAAGTCCTTTTTCTATGGCTCTTTTCATGATTGAGGCTTGAAAAGGACTTTCAAGAATATGGGGCACAACACTGATGATGTCAAGTCTCATTACTTTTTATTATTTCTAGATTGAGCTGCTTTTTGAGCATCTAACAATTGCCTTCCTAATTTCTGCTGTTTTTCTATAGCACGGTGTTTATACGCTTCAAACTCTTTGGTTGTACTAGCTAGATTTTCTTTTAATTCTTGGGTGACAATATTTCTATTTCTGTACTTTACAAAAATAAAACCTAAAACTAATAGCAGTACAAGGATTATACTCCAAACCATGATCAAATAACTTGATTTCGACATTTTTAACCCCAAAAGATTTATCTCATCTTTAGTGTTCTTTAAAGTGGTAAGTTCTGCATTGAGGTCTTCATTCAATTTTTTAAGCTCATCAATTTGCTTCTTATAACTTGCAATAGATTCATCTAAAGTTTCAATTTTAGATTCAAGACTGTCTGATGCAGATATTAATTCCTTTCTGTAGGAGTCCAACTCTGTTCTTTTAATCAGTCTGAAATCTTTCCATCCACTTCTTGCATTAACCATAGAATCAAAAGACTTTACAATCTTTTGATCTTGAGCATTGGTAATCAAACTAAGGCTGAATATAAGTAGTAATAAAATATTTTTCATATAAGTTGCAATTTAAACAAATGTATGAAAATTAACACCAATACTTTAAACTTTAAATTTAAAAAAAATGTAAAGATATATTTATAATTATTTGATAATTAGTTGATAATAAGATTTTGAAAAGCATACGAGAATAAACTTTTTATAATGGCTATGGATAACTTTAAAATGATAAATTCTTTAATAAA
>CAYMXD010000048.1:9147-9642 GCA_964394095.1 uncultured Mesohalobacter sp.
TCACCTGGGTATATCCGGATGTTTTTAAGCGATAGATATATACACCACTTGCCAGACCACTGACGTCAATTGTTTTTGAATTTGGTATTTCCTTTAATAATCGACCATTTAAGTTGTATATCGACACCTTTTCAATAACATCTTTTGTTGAAATTTCAATTTCGCTAGATGATGGGTTTGGATATAGTTTTATAGCTAAAGCTTTTGATTCAAACTCTTCTGTATTTAGTGTATTAGGGACAATTAATTCTACACAAGCCCTGTTAGCGCTGCACAAGTTTGGATTGATTGTTGTTGATATTGGATCTAAGCTAATGTTTACCTGACCATCTGTAATCCAACTATTGAAAGTAGATGGCGATATATCAAAGCAAATTCTGTTGGGTATATCACAATCATAAGAAGCTACTGTGGTTCCTAGTAAATTATTATCTTCGTCAATTACATTAAATTGTTCTAAAGCATTACTGTTATCGCCATAATAATAAACACATA
>CAYMXD010000049.1:0-1985 GCA_964394095.1 uncultured Mesohalobacter sp.
ATATTGCTAACTTCGAAATCTTCTTCAAAAACAGTTGTACTGCCTCCGCTGGGACCGTCACAGAATAAAAGATCGGGATCACATCGTTCCTGATCAAAATTGATATCTTCTGTAGAGTTTAAAGCAAAAATATAAAAGTCATCAAAGAAATCTCTTGATAAAACCCCGGACATACTACCAGCCTGAGACGGTAAAGTCAAAAATCTAAAATCTGCGAATGTACTAGTACTTACAATCGTTGTATTTCCGGATTCGCAACTTTCTAGAACACGCTCACCATCAAACTCGTCAAAAGGTTCTGCTGCAAAGGTTAGAGGATCATCAACCAGAACACTACTTCTTGGAAATTGTACATCATTTAATTGAATATACAGGTTTTCCAAGCTATTAGAAAAATCAGAAATATTAACTGGCAAAGGCACAATATCAGCAACTTCTGATGTTCTCAGTAAAACATCTTCAGCCTGACTTTCCTGTATTTGTCCAACACGATCCCCGTCAACTGTACCTATAGCATATACCCCATTGGTAATACCTACAGTTAAGCCCTGTAATTTTACAATTATTTTTCTACCAAAATTATATTTTCCAAATAAGGGGTTAGCGTTTACCGAAATTCTTATACCGGCAGTAGGGTTTTCAGGTTTATCCTGAATGATGAGTTCTTCAAAAAAGTTTCCGCCTTCATCATTAGAAACCACATAGCCTTCTAAATAAATATTGTCTTCTATGGTAAAATTTTCTCCATCATTTTGTTCAATAACACCGGCAATAGCACCGATAGTTGTCAAATCGCCATCTACTTCCGGCTCAGGAATGTTTATTACCTCATCGGGTATGTCAAAATCATCATCTTCTACACAAGATGTCATCGTAAAACCTAAGGCTAAGATTATCAAAAATGTGAATTTAAATTGAATTGTTTTCATCGTTGAATTATTAATTATGTTGTCTAATATATTTTTAAAATCTTACGTAAACGTTTAAATAATAAGTTGTACCCCGACCAAAGAAATAACGGTTACCAAATAATGGGGTATTTCTGTTAAGGTCTTCAGTACGGTTTTGGAAGTTGGCTCTTCTGGATTGTTCAAAACCTCCAGTTTTGAAGTCTTCACCAAAAATATTATTAATAACTGCAAAGAAACCAATATAGTAGTCATTTACCTTCCATGATTTACCTCCAATAGCATTAAACAGGAAGTAATCGTCAAATTGTTCTTGTCTTAGGGTCTGTCGAGCTACTTCCGGGTCGAAGTTAACGTACTCCTGTCCATCCATATCTAGTCTAAAGTTGTCAGAACGGACTAGTCCGCTTGGACTTACATAACCATTAGAAAAATAGTTTGAAGTAATTCCGATATTCCAAAAGTTTGGATCGCGATATTCAAACCCAAGTTGATAAGCTTGTTGAGGACCACCAGGTACTTTCAGATTTTTCATTGCGGCTTTACCATCACCAAATCGTATTTTGTCATTACCAAAATCTTGACTCGTTAAATATAAGTCTGGGTTACTGTCGTAAGTATGTTGTCCATAAGCCGCGGCTGCTTTTAACTTTATGGTAGGTGTAACTTGTGCTTCAATTCCAAATTCACCGCCTAAATGAACTCGGTCTATGCCTGTCATCACTTCCTGAACAAATGCACTGGCATTGTCTGAGTTGAAGCCTGTAAGGTCTTCAGTAAAGTAAAACCCAACATTAGTATCGTCTTGAAATTGAGTATAATACACTGTCAGTCTATACTGTATTATAGGTGAACGATAGATATAACTTAAGTCTGTATGTGTTGTCAACACCTCTTTAAGACCTTCAACCACCATATGATTTTGTCTTGGGTTTACATAGGAGTTTCTAATAGTTGGTGCCTGCTGAATGTAGGCGGCATTGGCATCAATATAATGACCACCTTTCGCTTTAAACACGGCTCCAACTTTAGCTCCTAAATTGTCAAATTCCAGTTTTTCTCCAGGGCCAAAGGAAA
>CAYMXD010000049.1:1995-9476 GCA_964394095.1 uncultured Mesohalobacter sp.
TAATACCCATTTTCATAAAGTCCAATTCTCTGGTAAGAAGTTTGCCCAAAATTTGCTCCAACATAAAAATCCACCCATGAATATTGAAATTGTGTTTGAGCAAAAGCATTGTATTCTTCTATATCTATATCAAAATTATATTCGTAGCGATCGCCTTCCACAACCAATCTGTTTGGGTTTCTTAGGTCAGATTGAGCAATATCTACCGCATCTCCAATGGTTTGTGAAGTTTCATCAGCAAAGAAATCTACATCCAAAAACTGCTGTCCTCCCAGTAAATCGTTAACCTGCGCATAGTTTTCAATCGTATTGGCTCTGTAGTCTACGCTTGCATTAAGAGTGATATTGTCTCTTAATTTAGCATTCAATATAGAATTCACAGAAATCATTTGCTCATCAATCAAGTCTTCTTTTAAAATGTAAGTAGAATTCCCGCCATTTACAGCATTGCTTAGGTTTGTAGTATAAATAGCATTCCAGTCAAACTGCCCATCATTTAAGAATGCCTGTTGAGCAAGATAAGCATTACCTAGGTCTGTAGATGTGGGGTTTTGATCTTGCAAGAAGAAACTTGGTAATCTTTGCCAGTATATGGGAGATGGATTTAAAGCCCCGCCTACGTAGGCATTTTCACCATTCGGCCCTGTAATTCGTCGTGTTCCTCCATTGTCTACCCTTGTTGTTCCAATAGTTCCAAATTGGTAACCTACATTTGTATTTAATGAGACTTTGTCGTTAATATCCCAGAAGTGATTCAACATAAAGACCGGTTGGTCTATACTTCTTATTCTCACATTTCGTTTTTCTCCGTTTTGGTAACCCCATTCCGGATTGTAACGACGACCTTTTAAATCTTCAACTTCATCTGTAATGGCATTAGAAAGCCCACGACGGTTAGGCGAATAAAAACCCGTAAAATTTAAACTGTGATTGTCATTAATTTTCTTTTCAACAGAGGCTGAAAACGAATTGGCATCGTAAAGTGTGGCATCTTGAAAGCCTTCTTCTCCAAATCGTCTGGACATCAAGACAGAATATGACCAGCCACCAGACAATAAACCAGAATTGTAGCTACCCATAATTCGTCCTTGGTAAGAACTATTTGCAGAAGCAAAAGAAACTCTGCCGCCCTTGCGTTGAGAAGATGCTCTCATATCGATGTTGGTTGTGCCTGCCAAATCTCCAAACTGATATTCATTGGCATGGGTGTTCATGCTTAGAGTTCGGTTTCTTTGAATATCATTTAGTCCGCCCCATTGTGTCCATTGTGGTCTTCCGGTGGAAAACTTATTCATTTCCATACCGTTAATGAGTATTTTTCCTCTAGCGTTGTCGTAGCCACGTGGATTGAAAAAAGTTGCACTAAAATCGAAAGCCGCAGCTCTGAGAAAAACATCTTGAGAAGATTGTAACAGACCAGCCACATTAAACAACACATTATCGTCTCCTGCAAGCTCATTGTCAGATAAACTGATGATACCAATTTGCTCAGTTTCTTCCGAAATGTCTTCTTTTAGGTAAAGCGAACCTAAATCTAAAGTCTCTCCCTGACTTATGACAATGGGATACCTTTTAGTTAAATAACCTTCTCTGCTCACTAATAAGACCTGCTCACCAAGAGGTAATTCGTCACCTGCCAAAACAAACACACCTTTGTTATTTGTTGTAGTTGAAAGCAAAGTTCCTTTTATGGTAATCTCAACATCTGGAACGGGTATTTCATCAGTGTCGCCAACAACGGTTCCTTTAACCTGCGTCTGTTGAGCAAACCCGAAGCCCGTAAAAAGTAAAAACAAAAAAATGTAGATTGATTTATACATTGTTTATTAATTATTAGAGTTGGATCTCTTTAAGAAATCATTATGAATTTGGTGCAAATGTATTTAATATTTATTTATTGACTATTTTTGAATCCTAAAAATCATAAACTTTACAAATAAATAATATTACATGATTAGAAGAATAAGCTTTATTTTGATTGTTTTTGTACTGCTAATAAGTACTAAAAGCTTCTCACAGGAAAAAAAATACGAAGTGTCGACCGTTGCGTTTTACAACCTTGAAAATTTGTTTGATGTTGAAAATGATACCACTAAATATGACGAAGCTTCACCCATTATGGAAATGGACTCTGCCGTAAGACCCAAGGTATATAAAAAGAAAGTAAAGAATATGGCCAAGGTTATAGCAGATATTGGTGTAGATGTCGCTCAAGTGCCTCCTGCAGTTATAGGCGTTTGTGAAGTAGAAAATGACGATGTGCTTTTGGATTTGGTCAATCACCCCAGATTAAGGCCTTACAATTATGACATCATTCATCATGAATCTCCGGACGAACGCGGGATAGATACCGGTTTTCTCTATCAAAAACGTTTGTTTACCCCATCTAATTCTGTTGCTCACGAAGTTATAATTTACAAAAACAACGACCCCGAAGACCGTAATGAAACCCGTGATGTTTTGGTTGTTTCCGGTAAACTTAGAGGAGAGACTTTTCATTTTATTGTCAATCACTGGCCCTCCAGAAGTGGCGGACAAAAACGATCTGAACCGGGAAGGGTAAGAGCTGCAGAGGTTACCAAAAAAGCCATAGACTCCCTACAGGCCATAGACCCTTATGCTAAAATTATGGTTATGGGCGACTTTAATGACGGCCCTTATAATAAAAGTATCGCTGAAACGGTTGGTGCTAAATTCGACAAGGGTGAGGTAGGCCTAAAAGAGCTTTTCAATCCTTACGAAGACATACGAAAAAAAGGCGGTGGGACCATAGCCTATAGAGGCAGTTGGGATATTTTTGACCAGATTTTCTTTACCGAATCCCTTCTTATTGATGAGGATAAAAAAGAAGCCTCTTCATTTAAGTATTACAAAGCCGGTATATTCTCGCCCACCTATCTTCAAAACCCCAGAGGCCGGTGGAAAGGTTATCCCTTTAGAAGTTTTTCCGGTGGCGGCTTTTCAGGTGGCTATAGTGATCACTTTCCCGTATTTGTGTATTTGGTTAGAGAACTTGAGGAAGAAAAATAGTATTAAGCCTGTACGGAGTTTGCAACTGTTATACGAGAAATGTAAATGCTGTGCGAAGTTTGCAACTTCGCACCTCAACACCCACTTCCGACCCGAAAGGTTTTGCCAACCTTTTGGGTCTTTACTCTTTCTGCATAAAAAATCCGGTTATAATAAACCCTCATATGGACTAACGCCAAGCTTATTATAAAGCTGTGCGGAGTTTGCAACTTCGCACCTATTGCTTATCTATAAAATTTCACTTGATTTTAGTGATATTTTCCACTCCGGCTTTCCTATTTTTGCCTTAAGCAAAATGTATGACAAAAAAATCAGTTTATATCAATGCCGTAGCCTCTTTATCGGCAATGGGAGCCTCATCTAAAGATGTCTGGGAAAGTTTGCAACGTACGCAGCCAAAATTTACATTGAAGTCGATAGAGGCTAAAGACGTAAAAGTTTCAGCCTTAAATGACATTCAGGAAACCGAAATTCTGAACTTAAAACACGAGCGAAAACTTTACAAGCATCTTGATAAAACCACACTCATGGCCATGCTTGCCGGAAGAGATCTTTATAAAAAGCTTCAATTAAAAGATAATAGAATCGGCGTCAATATCGGCTCCTCCAGAGGAGCGACTCAAAGCTTTGAAACAGCACATCAGCAATTTGTACAACAAGGCGATGTGCCTTTTATAACCTCACCAACGACGACTTTGGGGAATGTAGCCAGCAGCGTGGCACAGGATTTGGGCTTGCAGGGCCCCGCCATCAGCCATTCCATTACCTGTTCGTCAGCATTACATGCTTTACTAAATGGCTATGCATTTTTAAAATCCGGGATGCTCGAAGATTTTATCATTGGCGGCACGGAAGCACCTTTGACAGATTTCACTATTGCGCAGATGCAATCCCTAAAACTCTATAGCCGATTTACTGGCGACTACCCCTGCAGAAGTCTGGATTTTTCAAAAACTGAAAATACTTTGGTTTTGGGTGAAGCTGCTTGCCTGGCATCATTAAGCCTTACTCCAAATGATAAAGCTGTAGAAATCATAGGTCTTGGCTATGCCACGGAGCAAATTAAGCATAGCGTAGCACTATCGAATAATGCTCAATGTCTTCAAAAATCAATGCAAATGGCCCTTAAACTAGCTAATCTTCAAACCGTAGATGCGGTTGTCATGCACGCGCCGGGAACTCTAAGAGGCGATATGTCTGAATTAAAAGCCATAGAAAATACCTTTCAACAATTGCCGGCCTTAACCACCAATAAATTTATGATTGGTCACACCTTCGGTGCATCCGGTGCCATGAGTCTCGAGATGGCGGTGCTGATGCTGCAACAAAACAGCTTTATTGCCAATCCATTTTATAAAACCCCAAGCTTACCAGACAATATCAAAACTGTTTTAGTAAATGCCGTAGGATTTGGAGGAAATGCCGTGAGTGTGATTTTAAAAAAAATTTGAATTTTGAATTATTAGGCTAAAAACTTTCAGGATTAAGAAATGCCTTAAAACCAGTAATAGAATTTATTGTCTTACTAAACAACAGAAAAAAATCAAAAAAATAGCCAGAAAAAATCATTAATACTAAGATCTCTCGCAAAGACGCTATGTCGCAAAGCATAAATGTTTTCTTTGGAAATACTTTGAGGAATAATAAAGAAATCCCAATATGAAATTGCATGCTCCCATAATCCATTTTCAAATTAACACATTTTCAAATTGATATATTACCGCATTATCACATTAGCTCATCAACATATTTTCAAAATTTTCAAATTGATACATTGATTCAATAGATTTTGTTTTTGTAAATTTGATGTTCTTAACTTAGATTTGACATTTCTAAACGATTTAAACATGACAAAGCACAATTGGACAAGGGCTGAAATTTTAGATATTTATAACAAACCGCTTATGGAATTGATGTACGAAGCGGCAACTACTCACCGCAAACATCATGACCCCAATACCGTTCAGGTGTCTACCTTATTATCTATAAAAACCGGTGGCTGTCCGGAAGATTGCGGGTACTGCCCTCAGGCGGCCAGATACCACACCGATATTGAAGGTAACGATCTGATGGATGTCTCTCATGTAAAAGCCCAAGCTTTGCGAGCAAAAGCTTCCGGAAGTTCAAGACTCTGTATGGGTGCGGCTTGGCGAAATGTAAAAGACGGGGATGATTTTGAAAAAGTATTAGACATGGTGCGAACCGTGAATAGCCTTGACATGGAAGTCTGCTGTACGCTTGGCATGGTCACCGAAAATCAAGCTAAACGTTTGGCTGAAGCCGGGCTTTATGCTTACAATCATAATTTAGATTCGTCTGAAGACTATTATAAAGAAGTCATTTCTACCCGAGGATACCAGGATCGTTTGGATACGATAGAGAATGTGCGTAAATCTAAAGTCACGGTTTGTAGCGGAGGCATCATTGGCATGGGTGAACGTGTGGAAGACCGTGCAGACATGCTTGTACAGCTTTCCAACCTAAACCCTCAACCCGAATCTACACCTATTAACGCTTTGGTTCCTGTGGAAGGCACACCTTTAGAAGATCAAAATCCGGTTGAAATCTGGGAAATGGTCCGTATGATTGCCACCACCCGTATAGTTATGCCCAAAACACAGGTCCGCCTGTCAGCCGGCAGAACCCAAATGAGTCAGGAAGGGCAGGCCATGTGTTTCTTTGTTGGTGCGAATTCCATTTTTGCAGGCGACAAACTGCTCACCACGCCAAATCCGGACGTGAATGAAGATATGGCGATGTTTAAAGCCTTAGGTCTTAACCCTCAAAAAGCCTTTGAAAAAGGCGATAAACCGGTATCAAAACCTAAGGAAGAAGCCGAAATTCAGCCTCTTGGCGAAAAGCCCAAATGGTCCAGACCCGGGCATAAAATTGAACGCAACGAAGTCGCTAAGCAGTCGGCAAAAGCGGCAAAACTCTAAATTTTCTTATGTCGGATAGGCTTAACACTCAACCTGTTGAACGGGTCAAGCGTATCACAGCGGATGAATTTGTAGATACCTATGTAAAACCACAAAAACCTGTGGTTATAGAGCAATTAATAGAAGACTGGCCGGCTCGAAAATTATGGAATTTCGAGTATTTTAAAGACGTAGCCGGAGATCTGGAAGTGCCTTTATACAACTCCAAACCCATTACTTCAAAGTACATGTATAATGAGCCTCAGGCCAAAATGAAGCTGAAAGATTATATTGACTTGCTCTTAAACGAACCCACAGATTTACGCTTATTTCTGTTTAATTTAATTAAAGAACGGCCTGAACTCCAAAAGCACATCAAGTATCCTAAAATCGGTTTGAGACTGCTGAAGGATTTGCCTTTTTTGTTTGTAGGGGGCAAAAATTCAAAGGTGTTTATGCACCATGATATCGACTTTGCCAATATTTTGCATATACATTTGTTGGGTGAAAAGAGATGCTTGATTTTTCCACCATCAGAAACAAAATACTTATATAAAGTACCTAATTCCTTAAAAACTAATGATGGGATAGACTTTTCACAACCTGATTTTCAAAAGTTTCCGGCATTGGCTTTAGCAAAAGGCTTTACCACAGACTTGGCTCCCGGCGAAACCCTCTATATGCCAGAAGGCTATTGGCATTATATGCATTACAAAACCCCCGGATTTTCTTTGAGTATGCGGTCATTAGCCCGGCGTCCAAAACATCTGGGCAATGCCGTTTACAATATTACGGTGATGCGCCTCTATGAAAACCTTATGCGAAAAACCAAAGGCGATGCCTGGCTGGCCAAAAAACAAAAGGCTTCTATAGAAAACACGCATAAAGCTTTAAACTTATAATATTGACTATCGAAATTAAGCAACAGACGTTTGTACTTCACCCTTACGGTGCCATGTACTGGTATGACAAAGAAATGCTGATTGTGGCCGATTTACACCTTGGCAAAATAGAACATTTCAGAAAACATGGCAGTGCTTTGCCCGACTTGTCCAATGCGGTAGATTATATTCATTTGGAGCAGAACATCGCTGAATTTAAGCCGAAGTCAGTCGTTTTTCTTGGCGACTTGTTTCATTCCACCTTAAATAAATCCTGGCAGATCTTTGAAGAATGGACCAAAAGGCAGCCGGTTGATTTTACATTGATTGTCGGAAACCACGATATTATACCGGTTTCAAAATTTGAAGATTTAGGCTTTTCGATAGAATATCATCTTGACATTTCAGGTTTTAGCCTGACCCATATTCCTGAAAACAAAGAGGGTTTATTTAATTTATGCGGTCATGTCCACCCGGGCTATAGGCTTAGAGGAAAAGGGAGACAACAACTCAAATTGTCCTGTTTTTACCAAAAAGTAAACCGGATGATATTACCGGCTTACGGCAGTTTTACAGGAAATTATTATGTAAAACCGGAAGACGATGAGCATATTTACGTATTGACGGAAGACAGTGTTTTAAAAGTACATTA
>CAYMXD010000050.1:0-6050 GCA_964394095.1 uncultured Mesohalobacter sp.
CCATTCTTCCAATTCTTCCAAAACCATTTATTGCAACTCTAAGCATATTAATCACAAGAATATTTTATTATAATAATGTTATAAATCAATTATAATATACCCATTTAATATAATTATAATATTCCGCGAATCAAAAACAGTGATGCAAAAGCAATAATGGCATAAAGTTCAGGAAAAACGGCAAGTATCAAGGCTCGACCAAACACATCATTTCCCGAACCAATACTGTCTATACTGCTGGCGCATACTTTACCCTGATACATCCCTGACAGCAAACCAGCTATACCTAAAGCTAATCCGCCGCCAAGTATTCCAGCGCCTTGTAATAAAGTCATATCCGGTCCAATTAAATCTTGTAAAATAAAAAATCCGGCAAAGCCATAGAGGCCCTGCGTTCCCGGAAGTGCACTGAGTACAATAAATGATCCAAAGGATTCCGGACGCTTTTTTAGAGCGCCAACCGTGGCTTGCGCTCCAATAGCTGTTCCCATGGCGCTCCCACATCCTGAAAGTCCTACTAAGACTCCGATGCCAATAAATGCAAGGGTTAAAGGTAATGTTTCCATAATTATGTTTTTAAGGTTCTATGTGTTATTTTTTAAAGGGTTGATAGGCTTTACCTCCACCCTTAAATTGTGCGTTATTATAAAATTCTACAAATGTTAATCTCAGTGGATGTACAAAAGACCCGAGTACGGCAATACAAAAGTTGAGCGTATGCCCAAATAACAGAAAAACAACGCCTATGATGATTCCCCACCAGCTGTTATCCATAATTTGCATGCCTATTTGGTTGACCACCAAGCCCAGTACCGAAGAGGCTACACCCAAAGCAAATAGCCGTACATAAGACAGTACATCGCCCAGTATACCGGTAAAAATAAAAAACAGTGGTAAAAAACCGCTGGCAGCTCTGGCTCCTATAGATTGCTCCATATCGTGAAAAAACAGCACTAAGAGTACACCGCCGACCAACAGGGTATTGCGTAAAATACCAAAGTGCTGTAGAACTTCGATCTCCTGCATATCGGCTAAAAATATCCAAATAATCCCGGTAACAATAAATAGTTTACCAAACTGCCATATAGCTCTGGTAAAATGCTCATAGCGAAGTTTGTTATAGATTGATACAAAAATGCCCAAAAATATTTGTACAACACCTATCATTAATGCCACATTAAAGGCGTTAAAAATAAAATTACGGTCATCCGGTACCAGTACAAATTTCCCTAACATTTGAAAAAGCTCCCATTCTTCTGAATTTGTAGGTATACCAAAAACACTACCCGATTTTACCAGACCCATCACACTTGTCATAAGCCCCAGGACCATTCCGAGTAAGGCCATTTTTCGGGTTGTTTTTAAAAAACTGAACCAGCCGATAAACGCTGCCAAAAAGAAGATAACACCATACCCCGCATCGCCTAAGCAGTAGGCAAACATAATGGGGTAGAAAACGGCAATCAGTGGTGTTGGATCCCATTCGTAATAATTAGGTAATTCAAATATCTTGGTTATGGGTTCAAAGAGCTTTGAATAACTTTTGTTCTTCAGTTTAACCGGAACATCATCTTTGGGTTTGGGGTGTTCTATGCTATAGCTTAACTGTTCCTGTTTAAGGGCGTTGATGACATCTTGCTCTACTTCTAAAGGAAACCAGCCAACCAATGACAAAACACTGCCTTTTTGATGTTCCTCATAGCTGCCTTGAGCCATAAGAAATTTCAGTTTGTTTTCAAGATGCTTTAAATGGGCTCTTAATTTAGGCAAACATGCCTTGTAAGAGGCTATCTGATTATGTAAGCTTTCATTTTCACTTATCAAATCCTCTTCATATTTTATCAATTCAGTTAATGTTTGCTTTGGCACTTTAACCGACTCAAAAGGGAGGGGTTTTTTAGCTTTACCAATAACGATAAAGTACACTAAATTAGAGCTTAAATGCGCTTCCTCATGGATAAGTGTACCAAAATCATAAGCCTTGTATTCTTTTTTGTCTGCAACACAAAGCTGAACTTCTATGCCGTTTTCTCTTAAACGTTCAACTTTTTTCAAATCGAAATCGCTCCATGGAATACGGTGCAATTTATCTTTCAACAAGGCTTCTCTTTTAATGCGTATGGACTCAGTTTTGTGTTTAAGGCTTAAAACACTATCAACAATAGTATAGACCTGTTCTGCAGACCTGTCATATTTGCCTGCGGAATCACTTTCATGTTCTTCGATAACTTCTACAACCTTAGTCATCTTATTTTTTTCCTGCTCTAAAACGTCTATATCCTTATTGTGAAAATCTGTGTTGAATTCAATATGTAACACACCAAGCTCCTGCAGCATTTCTGTGATGTGCTGTCGTTGTCTATGAAAGACAACTAGGGTTAATTTTTTAAATGAAGCTTTCATGCTGCCTTGGAGTCTTTTCGTTTTTTTACAATTTTTTGAGCTGCTTTGGATATGTTTTCCTTGTCTTCTAAAAAACGTTTTATTTTCATAATCGCCTCTTCATATTCGGGGATTTGTACTTTCTCGTACAAATTGACTTTCTGTGTGGTTTTTTTTCTTGCCAAATCGAGTATATGGATTTGTTGTTGCATAATGTCGCCTTTTAGTTTATGGCTGATAGCTTTTTTAAGCAATTGGATACCACCAGGGATCCAAGCCGGCATATTCCACCAGCTAACATCGGCCATTTTGAATGCAATGGTTTTAATTTCAGGAATCTTTACACCTACGACTTTTTTCTTATAGATTTCAATCTTATCCATTTTTAAGATTTCAGGAAATTCAACCCATAAGCTTTTGTAATGTTCCAGTCTGGCATCCAGGTCTTTTTGTTGCTGTTTAAGGTTATCCAATGCCTTTGTAAGTTTTACTACTTCTAAACGCAAGGCTGTTTCTTTATTTTTCAAAATAGGTAGTGCCTTTTGCCTTATCGCAAGTTGTCGCTTAAAAAGCTGTATAGTAGTTTTATTGTAGTTAAACTTTAAGGCCATTAGATTATGCTTTTACGGGCTTTTCATCGTCCCAATATTTTTCTAAGATATTTTCTTTGATACCCACTTCAAATTTTTTGAAATAGGTCTGCAAGAGTTTCCAACCGGTATCCAGCATCTGGTCTATTGAAATATTGACATCTACAGCCAACAATTGTCTCGAATAGTCTTTGGCAAAGTCAAGACAACGTTTATCGTATTCATTGAGGTCAAACCCGTTTTCTTTTTTGGTTTTGGCATCCATAGCATCGGCATAAAGCCTAACTAAGGCATTCATCACTTGTGGATGGTCTTCTCTGGTTTTTTTGGCAATAACGTTTTGCTTAAGTCTTGAAAGGCTTCTAAACGGGTCAATAATTACTTTACCAATATCGGCATCCTGTTTCAAGAATAATTGGCCTTCGGTGATGTATCCGGTATTATCGGGAATAGCGTGGGTAATATCCCCATCGTTTAGCGTAGTTACACCTATAATAGTTATTGAGCCACCATGAGCAAATTGAACAGATTTTTCATAAATACTCGCCAAGTCACTGTAGAGTGAACCCGGCATGGAATCTTTTGAGGGGATTTGGTCCATTTTATTAGCAACAATGGCCAGTGCATCGGCATACAGTGTCATATCGGTGAGTAAAACCAAAACTTTTTGCTTCTGGTCATTTCCGAAGTATTCCGCAGCAGTACAGGCCATATCGGGAATGAGAAGCCGCTCTAAGGGTGGATTTTCTGAGGTATTGATAAAACAAACAATTTTATTAAGTACACCGGCATTGGTAAAGGTGTTTTTAAAAAACAGGTAGTCGTCATTAGACAAGCCCATGCCTCCTAAAATAATCTTGTCGGCTTCTGCACGCATGGCTACTTCTGCCAAAACTTGATTATAGGGTTGATCGGGGTCGGCAAAAAAGGGTATTTTTTGGCCGGTTACCAGCGTATTATTCAGGTCTATGCCGGCAATGCCCGTTGCCAGCAAGGTAGATGGTTTTGAGCGTTTTACAGGATTTACCGCACTTCCTTTTATAACACGAGCTTCACCACGAAGTTCAGGGCCATCATCAATAGGCTCGCCGTAAGCATTGAGAAATCTACCAGCCATTAAGTCACCTACTTTTAAAAGCGGTGGTGAACCGGTGAAAATCACTTCAGATTGAGAGGATATGCCCTCTGTTCCCGAAAATACCTGAAGGGTAACATCTTCGCCAATTACACTTATAACCTGAGCTGGCATGCCGTTTACCCTCGCCAACTCACCGTATCTTGCACCTTCTGCTTTTAAAGTACAGGTCGCTTTAGTGATATTTGAAATTTTGGTATAAATGCGCTTAAATCCCATAGCTTTTATGTTTCTATTTCGGTTTTTTCTTTATTATCTTGTAATATCTTATCAAGCTCTTTTTCATGTTTTTTGAATTGGGCAGACTCAAACGCAGAATAATTCATCTGTTTTAGAATATTAATGACTTGTTTAAAAAAGGTGCCTACTTCTTCAAATTCAGCGAAATTAAATTCTTGTTGTCCTATTTCCATCAGTTTGTTGAACATGTACTGCTGCCTATCGAGGCTTGTTTTCATATCAACATCATCAAACGAATCTTGTTGAATAAGTGCAAAGTCAATCATTTCGCTTTTCCAAAACAGCTCATGATATTCTACCGGTACAGCATCATCTCCTAAAATACTAATTTGGTCTCTGGCTTCCAATCCATTTCGGATGAGGTCTTTGCATTTCTTCACCTTATCTACCCAGCCTTGTTGAATAGTATTATTGGTGCTCTCAATAAACTCGGGGTAATCCAAATATTTTGAATAGGACGCAATGGGGTCTATGGCAGGGTATCTTTTGGCGTCTGCCCGTTTTTGAGATAAGGCGTAAAAGCAACGTGCTACTTTACTGGTAGATTCGGTGACTGGTTCTTTAAAGTTACCACCTGCCGGAGAAACGGTACCGATAAAGCTCACAGAACCCCAGGCACCATTATTGAGTTGGGTAGTACCGGCACGACTGTAAAAATTGGCAATGGTAGCCGGCAATTCTACAGGAAACGCATCGGGACCCGGCAGTTCCTCCATCCTGTTGGACATTTCCCGAAGCGCTTGTGCCCATCTTGAGGTGCTATCGGCCAGAATGAGTACTTTAAGCCCCATAGCGCGATAGTATTCGGCCAGTGTCATCCCGACATAAACCGAAGCTTCTCGAGCAGCTACGGGCATATTGGACGTGTTGCAAATAATAGTTGTTTTTTCATCTAAAGTTCTGCCGGTATCGGGGTCGGTAAGCTTTGGAAATTCTGTAAAGATTTCAACCACCTCATTGGCACGTTCTCCACAAGCTACATTAATGAGTATATCAGCTTTAGTATTTTTGGCGATGGCTTGTTGCAAAACTGTTTTACCGGTTCCAAAAGGCCCAGGAATATAGCCGGTTCCACCTTCTGCAATAGGGTTAAGGGTGTCGATAATACGTAAACCGGTTTGTAGAATTTTGTTTGGTCTTATCTTTTCTTTATAGGTATTAATTGCGCGTTTTACCGGCCACTTTTGTACCATAGTGACTTCCGTTTTCTTACCTTTTTCAGAAGATAATATGGCCATAACATCATTGATGCGATAGTCTCCTTTTTTAACCACCGATTCTACTCTATAAGGCCCTTTTAAGCCAAAGGGCACCATGATTTTATGATCAATCCAGTTTTCTTTTACGCTACCGAGCCAATCGCCGGCATGTACTGTTTCTCCGGTTTCAACTATTGGTGTGAAGGTATAGTAAATATCACTATCTAAGGCTGCCGAGGTTTGACCGATATCAATAAACAAACCGCTCATTTTTGTCAGGTCGTTCTGGAGTCCGTCGTATTTTTTAGACAATATGCCGGGACCTAATTCAATCTCCAGCATTTGTCCGGTAAAATCTACCAAACTTCCCATGCTAATGGTCATGCTGGTTTCAAAAAGCTGTGCAGATACTTTAGTTCCTGTAACCCTTATGACTTCGGCCATGAGCTTCTTGTTTTCCGCATGAATAAAGCAGATTTCGTTTTGGGTTACCGCTGTGTGCGC
>CAYMXD010000050.1:6060-9330 GCA_964394095.1 uncultured Mesohalobacter sp.
CGCTTCAATAAAAATAAGGTTTGAGATAACACCTGTTACTTTTCCTGTATTCATAGTAAGGGGGATTTTTCAGAGGATTTGTTAGGTATTATTTTGTCAAGTAGATGTTCATAAGGCTGGTCATTGGGTTGAGACTTAATACTAAGCCAGCGCTTTACTATTTTTAATTTTAAGGTATAAGCTAAAACGGCTTCACAGCTAAATTGATTTCCACTCATTTCATCGAGAAAATTCCATATTATCTTGTCTATAAAACGCTCAGTTTTCTCCGGTTGGTCTTCCGGTAAAACCTTTATTAATTCTTCTAAATAAGGATAATCTCTCAGGACAGAGGACGAGGGCGATTTGTTAGCTCCAACCTGTACTATCAATCGGTCTGCATCCTGAATTTTGGGTTGTGAAAGAAAATCATAAGTATTGAAATTAAATGCAGCAATAAGCGATTTTAATTCTCTTATAAATTGATAATAATTGGTCAAAAAATTGTTATCAAGGTTAAAGACTTCATTGTAAAACCTTTCAAAAAGCGCGTCTTCAATTTCACGTCTGCTCATATTGGCAAGTCGGTCTTCATTTTCTGATAAAAAATCATTCATGAAATCCGGAAAATTTCTTCTGTTTTTTTTATAGGTTTCTATGTCTTCATCATCAAATATACTTGGCTTCTTAAATTCTACTGAAGACCAACCATGGTCGTTTTTTGAAATTACAGCGATCAGATTGTTAATATCATTGGGGTATATCAAATATAGTAAATATCGACTGTCTGCTTTGCTGAGATTTATTTTGATAACATCGAAGAGTTCTTCAATTTACAATTTTGAGGCATCCATTTCAGGGGATATTTCGGGAAGGCTTGATATGAGATAGTAGTAATTCATTGAGATGCTTTAAATAAAACTTCATTGGTTTGTTCAGAAAGGTAAGATCTGAAAATGTCTATAAAGTCGTCATCGCTAAATGATATTTGATAATTATCGTCTTTTCTCGCTATTCTGAAGCCAGCGTTTAAATGACTTTCAAAAGTTATACTCAGGTTTGGAGCAACTTCTTTGATTCTGGAGGTAAAAGCGGTTTTTATCTTATCTTCTAAAGCTTGGGGTAAAATAAGCTCTAAATGGTTTGTGCCCTTCCAGAGTTTTAAAATTTCCATAATTGCTGACTGTAAAAAATCAACATCAAACAGGGCTTCTTTAGTGCCTTTATCTACTATTTTTTGAGAAAGTAAATCTTTTATTTTGGCCTTAAGATCGCTCATAAATTGTTTGGATTTCAGTTCTAACTCGCTTTCCACACTAAGCTTTAATCGTTGGGATTCGCGTTGTGCCTCTTCAATAATACCTTCGGCTTCAGCTTTCGCATTTTTTAATATAACAGCTTTTTCAATTTCAGCTTCTTCAAGCAATTTTTTAGACTGCTTTTCGGCCTTTTCTATGCCCTCTTGATAGATTTGATCTGTAAGCTTTTCAAGATTATTAATGCTATTGCTCATAATGTTGATATTAGATTACTATTAAAGGAATTGGACTGTTAAACACCATTTTTTCGGTTAAGCTTTCATGGAATAAACTCTCAATAAAAGAATAGCTTTTAGAAAGAACAACAACGGCATTTATGTTATTTGTCATAGCATATTCTATGATGCCTTTATCTATATGAGGGTGCTGAGTAAATTTAAAAGAGGCTTTTACACTCCTCATTTGTTCTATGAGCTGATTGCGATTGCTGATTTCTGACCTTATCATCGTTTTTTCCTCACGATTTAAGGTAACTACATCGATAGCAAACTTCAGTTCCTGTGCCAAATCTGTGAGAAATGTAATGGCATCTTCATTGGCTTTTGAGCTGTAATCGCAGGCTAATGCGAGTTTCTTCAAATCTTTTAGACCGGTATTATCCGGAATTACAAAAACCGGTTTATCTACCAATTTGATGATTTTTGCTGTTTTAGTCCCCCAAATTTCGTTAAAGCCTTTAGCACCTTTTGTGGCCATTACCAGCATGTCGACTTCGTTTTGGTTAAGCTTGCCGGCAATTTTTTCCACAGATAGGCCTAATTCCCTGATAAATTCATGTGAAATATTTTTTAACTTTGGTATGGAATTCAGTAAGTCTTTGAAATTATCATCAATATTCTTTTCTAATTCAGCCAAAGCAAGTGTGTGTCTTTTCTCAACAGCCGGGCGATGGTAGACATGATAAATGACGAGTTTGGCATTGATTTTATCTGCTAAATAAACAGCCTGTCCTAAAGCGTTATGGGCTCTTTCTGAAAAATCTGTAGGGACTAAAATGGTTTTTGGTGTTTTCAAGGTGTTTTTATAGTATTAAGTTAATAGATTGTATAATAATCTTAAGAAAATTAAAGAATATGATGACTAAAATACAATATTATTAGGAATTTCAAAAGTCTTGAAGGGCATGAGCAGTTAATATTTATCATAAAAAAGTGATATCCTCATAAATTTTAGCAAGACAAAAAATGAATAGAATACTTAATAGATGTTTAAGTAAAAAACCGTTTGGTAAATACTTTAAAAGCGTCTAACATCTGAAATACAATGATTTATAAATACTGTAGCATTATGAATTCAAAAAAATCGTTTAAAGTTTTGGTTGAAATGCGCAAGGTAATTCTTCAAATAAGATCCAAAACACATCAAGAAATTTGGGAAAATGGCAGGAGTCATAAAAGTTTTTTATGAAAATCATATAATATTTTCATCACTAAATTGTCATTAATTGTTTAAATCAGCTCAAGAAAATTGTTTGCTAAATAAAATATTTTTATAAACAACCTCTTAAGACCTACGGATGGTGGTATAGAACTAAACACAACATTGTTTATGTATATAAAACATCAGTCTTGGTCTAAAAAGATAGACTGGGTGCATTTTAATTTTTCTTAATTCCGGATCTCTTTATGTAAGGTCTTGGATACCAAACTAAAATGTAAACGAAAAACTTCTTTGCTGTCTTAAGTTAAGGAATCCACTTGATATCCTTAAAATTCGGCTTGCGTTTTTCCAGAAAAGCATTACGGCCTTCTTTGGCTTCTTCGGTCATATAAGCCAGGCGCGTAGCTTCTCCGGCAAATACTTGTTGCCCAACCATGCCATCATCGGTAAGATTGAAGGCAAATTTGAGCATTTTAATAGACGTAGGCGATTTTTCTAAAATTTCCTGCGCCCAGTTATATGCCTCTTCTTCAAATTGGTCATGAGGAATTGAGGCATTAACCATTCCCAAAGCTTCAGCTTCATAGGCCGA
>CAYMXD010000051.1:0-9317 GCA_964394095.1 uncultured Mesohalobacter sp.
AAGGTAATTAATTATATTAACAGATTGTCTGACTTTTTATTCTTTTTATCCCTGTATTGGGTTAAAAAATCAAAGGCTAAAGAAGTGAAATGGGTTCCTGAAAAATCATAAATGCTTAGAAACACTAGATACGCCAGAATATTTATTGGTATTGCCTCTTTGGTGATTGTAGCGCTTACGGCATGGAGTATAACTTTATTTTATGACCGCATTAAAGCTGATGAAAGAGAGAAAATGAAAATCCTTTCTGATGCTATTAAAGCGATAAATGTAGATGATGTTTCTAATTACAGAGAGCTTGTCAGACAAATTCAAAACAGCAATACTAGTATTCCTGGGATAATTGTCGATGAGAATAATAATATTGTTTTTAGCGTTAATTTATCCAGAGAAGTAGAAGAAGATTCGACCAAAATCAAAACTTATCTGGAAAGCATAAAGGACGATAATGAACCTTTATCAATAAATCTTGAAGGGGAATTCAACCAGACCTTATATTACGGTAATTCAGAAATACTCACTCAAATTAAATATTATCCTCTTGTATTATTTTTAATTATTATGTTGTTTATAGGTTTGTTTTACTTCTTCTACGCCACCTCAAAAGAAAGCGAAAAAAACAAACTTTGGGCGGGGATGGCCAAAGAAACCGCACATCAAATCGGCACACCTTTATCATCGCTTGTAGGTTGGCTTGAAATTTTAAGATCTGAAAAGTCAGTAAACCCGGATTATATTGTAGAAATCGAAAAAGACATCGATAGACTTCAAACCATTACAGAACGATTTTCAAAAGTTGGTTCTCAGATAAAATTGGAAAGGACTGATATCGTTAAAGCCACCCAAAACACTTTTGATTACCTTAAAAATCGAAGCTCTAAACTTATTGATTTTAAAATAGACTTGCCAGCTGAAGAAACTTACGTCATGCTCAACAATCCGCTTTACAGCTGGACGATTGAAAATCTGGTTAAAAATGCTATTGATGCCATGAAAGGCAAAGGTCACCTGCAGATAGAATTGGTTAGAAGCGGACAGTGGGTGCGCCTTTTGGTTAAAGACGATGGAAAAGGCATAGCTTTGTCTAATTTTAAAACCGTTTTTAAGCCCGGGTATTCTACCAAAACTCGTGGCTGGGGGCTTGGTCTTTCTCTGGCCTAGCGTATCATTGAAGGCGACCCTAAAGGTAAACTTAAAGTCCTGATTAGTGAAGTAGGAAAAGGAAACACCTTTGAAATAAAACTTAAACGGGTATAAAAAAAACCGTCAAGGTACTGACGGTTTATGAATATTGAAAAAATGTTAGTGTTATAATTTAAATATGGCGCCAAAATTGAAAGCTGATCTAATATTAAATAATTTTAAATCACCTCCAGCATCATTTAAGTCTATAAAACCTCTAAAGCCTTGAACATCTGCAAATAACGTAATCCCTTCTGACACTTCATACTTATAACCAATACCCACAGATAAGCCGAAATCTAAACCTTTAATGTCATCTTTGATATCTTGCTCAGGTTCGTCATTTGGTTCGGCGGTGGCATCCATTAAAAACCCGAGTGCCGGACCAAAGTTTAAGTACCAATTTTTATCACTGCCGAAATGCCAGTTAGCATTTAAGGGAACATGAAGGTAATTTAGGCTCAAGCTGCCGTTATTATTTTCTGCGCCTAAAGCATCGTAAACCAAACCAGATCTCAAACTCCAGGTGTCATTAAAATAATACTCGCCTATCACACCGCCTCTAAAATTTGTGACACTTTCAAAGTCCTGATCCCCTACCAGATTGTCATAATCAAGATCTGAAATGTTCAATCCAATTTGAGGCGCTAAAGTAATGTCGCCGGCTGATTGGCCATAAGTTGAGATACTAAAAAGTGCCAATACGACTAAAAGAGATAATTTTTTCATAACTAAATTTTTTTTAACAAATATAGACATTTATAATAATTGAAATATGTTTTAAAGTAACTTTTATGTTAACAAAATAAAATTTTTAAAAGAATTCAGTTTTTTGCTTAGCCTAACACCATAGCTTTCAATTTCCGGGCATTCATTTCTGCAATATTGGTAATCGAAATCGCTTCCGGACATTCTACTTCACAGGCCCCGGTAAACGTGCAACTGCCAAAGCCTTCTTCTTTCATCTGCCAGGTCATGGCTTCTACACGCTCGTGCTCTTCTGCTTTTCCCTGTGGTAAGGAATTGAGATGGTTGATTTTTGCGGAGGTAAACAAAGCTGCTGATGAATTTTTACAGGTAGCCACACAAGCGCCACAGCCGATACAAGCTGCTGCATCCATAGCTTTATCTGCTGTGGCTTTAGGTATGGGGATTGCGTTTGATTCCGGTGCGGTGCCTGTTTTTGAACTGATGTATGCGCCTTCTTCGATGATTCTGTCAAAGGCTGATCGATCTACAATCAAGTCCTTGATAATGGGGAAAGACTTCGCTCGCCAGGGCTCTACAACAATGGTATCGCCATCTTTAAAACTTCGCATGTGTAGCTGGCAGGTGGTCATATGATCGTGGGGACCGTGAGCCCGCCCGTTTATAAACACCCCGCATTGCCCGCAAATGCCTTCTCTACAGTCGTATTCATAGGCAATGACTTCTTCATTGATCAACACCAACTGTTCGTTAAGGTGGTCTAAAGCTTCCAAAAAGGACATGTCATCGGTCAGGCCGTCAACTTCATAGGTTTTCAATTCGCCTTTGGTCTTGCTGTTTTTCTGTCGCCAAATCTTAAATGTTACTTTCATTTTTCAATCTTTTTTTTTTTAAAACAAGAATTTAAATAATTGTATGATTATTTTTTAACCACAAAGAGCTCAAAGATTTTCACAAAGTTCTCAAAGCTTCGTGTTCTCTGTGCTCACTTTGTTTACTTTTTGGTTAACCATTACGAACTTCAATTCAAATCTTATTTCTATCATTTATAACTACTTACCGTAGGGTTTACAAATTCAAAATTGAGCGGCTTTTTGTTTAATTTGTAATCACCACTGTCGTATTATTCTCATTTTTTAACCACAAA
Source organism: uncultured Mesohalobacter sp. (assembly GCA_964394095.1). Taxonomy (GTDB): domain Bacteria; phylum Bacteroidota; class Bacteroidia; order Flavobacteriales; family Flavobacteriaceae; genus Psychroflexus. The sequence continues at coordinate 3,038 of CAYMXD010000051.1, forward strand.
GAACTCAAAGATTTTCACAAAGTTCTCAAAGCTTTGTGTTCTTTGTGCCTACTTTGTTTACTCTGTGGTTAACCATTACGAATCTTAATTCAAATCTTATTTCTATCATTTATAACTCCTTACCGTTGGGTTTACAAATTCAAAATTGAGCGGCTCTTTATTCAATTTAAAATCACCGCCCTTGTATTCCCAGGCCGACACGTAAGCGTATTTGTCATCTACCCTGACAGCTTCGCCGTCTTCGGTCTGAAATTCTTCTCTAAAGTGGGCGCCGCAGGACTCTTCTCTTTGCAGAGCATCTTTGCACATCAATATACCGAGTTCAATAAAATCGGCCAATCGATAGGCTTTTTCCAACTCAGTGTTCATTTCATCTCCTTGTCCGGTGACATTTACATCGCTCCAAAATTCGTCCTTGATCTGCTGAATTTGAGCTATAGCCTGTTTTAAGCCGTCTTCATTTCGGCTCATGGCGCATTCATTCCACATGATTTTACCTAATTCCCGATGAAAATGGTCTACAGTTTTATTACCGTTGATGGTCAACAGCCTATCAATGTGTGATTGGACTTGTTTTTCGGCTATTTCAAAAGCTTCATGATTCAAGTCCGGTTGACTGGCTTTCATTTCGTCGGCCAGGTAATTGTTGATGGTATTCGGCAGAATAAAGTAACCATCTACACTGGCCTGAAGCAAGGAATTTGCCCCAAGCCGATTGGCGCCGTGGTCGGAGTAATTGCATTCTCCAACTGCGTAAAGCCCCGGCACAGAGGTCATCAATTCGTAATCGACCCATAAACCGCCCATTGAAAAATGCGCCGCAGGGGAAATCATCATAGGTTGTTTATAGGCATCTATACCTGTAATTTTTTTGTACATTTTGAACAAGTTGCCATAACGGTCTTGTATGGTCTCTAAGCCGAGCCGTTCAATAGCGTGTTTAAAGTCGAGATAGACTGCATTTTTTAATCTACCAACACCATGACCGGCATCAATGCGCTCTTTGGCTGCGCGGGAGGCAATGTCTCTTGGCGCGAGATTTCCAAAACTGGGGTAACGTCTTTCCAAATAATAATCCCGTTCATCTTCCGGAATCTCGTTTGCAGGGCGCTCATCATTTTTAGATTGAGGCACCCAAATGCGGCCGTCATTTCGGAGCGACTCCGACATTAGCGTCAGTTTAGATTGGGCTTCGCTGGATTGCGGTAGAGCAGTGGGGTGAATTTGCGTAAAACTCGGTCCGGCAAAATAAGCGCCTTTTTGGTGGGCTTTCCAAATGGCACTGCCGTTACAGCCAATCGCCAAAGTCGAGAGTCTAAACACTCGAGAATACCCACCCGTTGCTAAAACTACAGCATCGGCGGCATAGCGTTCTAATTCACCCGTCACTAAATTCCGTACAATAATGCCTTTGGCTTTGCCATCTATAAGCACTAAATCCATCATTTCGCTTCTGGCGTGCATGGTCACCTTTTTGGCTCTAACCATTTTGTAAAGTTGAGAATAGGCTGCCATTAATAGCTGCTGCCCCGTTTGTCCGCGGGCATAAAATGTACGTTGCACCTGGACACCACCAAAACTCCTGTTGACCAGGGTACCGCCATATTCGCGTGCAAAAGGCACACCTTGTTGTACGTAATGGTCGATGAGCGGGGCAGACAACTCAGCCAAACGATAGGTGTTGGCTTCTCTTGAACGAAAATCACCGCCTTTAAGCGTATCGTAAAACATCCTGTAAACGCTATCCCCGTCGTGTTGGTAATTTTTTGCGGCATTTATGCCCCCTTGCGCTGCCACAGAATGCGCTCTTCTGGCCGAATCCTGGTAGCAAAAGCAGTGCACATCATAACCTAATTCTGCCAAAGTACTTGCTGCACCGGCACCTGAGAGGCCGGAGCCCACCACAATGATGTTAAGTTTTTTTCGATTGGCAGGGTTGATGAGTTTAGACTGCAGTTGATAATTGCGCCATTTGTCTTCAAGTCGGCCTTCGGGTATTTTAGAATTGAGCATGATTAAACTATTTTAAATAAACAACAATGGGTATGATGCCAAAACCTACCCCCATAATTATAGCATAGATTAAGGATACTTTGGCCAAAATTCTTAAGCCCTTTTTATGGTAAAACCCTAAAGTTTTAAAACCGCTTTTCAAGCCATGATAGAGGTGAAAGGCTAAAGGAATAGAGAGTACACTGTAAAACAACACAAACCATATGTTTTGAAATAATTCGTAGGTAACACTAAACACGTCTTTATAACCATTTTGATCTATAGGAACCTCTTCGCCTATACCAAGTTTTATTCTTGCCCAAAAGTTAGCCAAATGAATAATGATAAAAATTAAAATCAGCGTCCCTAAAATGCCCATATTCCTGGAATACCAGCTGCTGTTTTGCTGGCTTCTGTCCATAATATATTTAGAGGGTTTGGCCCTTCTGTTGTGCAGGGTAATCAAAAGTGCCACAACCGCATGAAGAATTATTGATATGTATAAGACATAGGCAATGATAGTGATAAGAGGATTTTCCCTTAATGTTTGTGAATAGCTGTTGTATAGGTCAGAAGCGATATCATTGGGCAACAACAAAATAGCATTAGCTGAAAGGTGCACCACTAAAAACACACACAGAAAAAGCCCCGTTAAAGCGATAAGGGTTTTGCGGTAAAAAAGATAATTTAAGGCCATTTTATAGTTTTGAAATGGAACTTTAAATATCTTAAATAAAACTTAAATTAACATGATAAAAATCATTAAACTTAAAAATATTACACAACAAATTGATTATCAGTAAAATAAAAAGTCTTTCAACCTATCTTACTTTCAGCCAACCTGTAATGCTCAATCGTTCACCATTAAGTACGGGCTTGACTTCGTGTTCTAACATTGAGCTTTCAAAAATGACTAACCGACCAAATTTTGGAATAATACTGACAGATTCTTCTTTAGCATTTTTCTGAAAGTAGATGACCAATTCTCCCCCATTTTTAGAGCTCCAGGATTTATTGAGGTATAAAACCATGGATAGTTTTCGCCTTTGGTCATTATTGAAGGTATCTAAATGCCGTTTATAAAATCTGCCTTTAGGATAAATGGCATAATGAAATTCTTGATTCAAAATGCCCATAAAACAGGTACGGTTGAGGTAATCTACAAAATGCTTGATGTTTTCAAAGAATCTTTTTTCTGTGGTATTTGCAGATTTTTCATCTATCCATTGGATATAATCGCCTCTGATTTCAGTTTTGATGTGTTCGTCAAAGTGTTTGCCGATAGCGGCTTTTGTTAGGGTGTCATTTTCATACAGTGAAAAAAGTTGAAGCGATAAATCTTCTAATACTTCATCATCAAAAAAATCGTCTATAACAGCAAAATGTTGATCTTGAAGTTGAGAAATTATGCTTTCATAAGTCTTGTTAAAAGCGTCATTTAACTGTTGGGAGAGTAAAGCTTTTGTCATTTTTCATCAACACCTTTTGGATAAAAAAGGCTTGCAAAAATAGTCTAATTTATGACATATTATAAACGTAAAAATATTTAATTAACAAATTGTATGTTACATAGAGCCTTATTTATTTTTGCATTTAATGTTTAGTGTCATGATTTTTATTCTTAAATTTGTTTGTATCATTTAAAGTGGAGTTCAGAAACCATATATAAAAACGGGGCGAAACCGAAAAGCCATATGAGTAGGAAAAAATATAAATCAATATGAAAAAACAACTTTTTAGTCTAATTTTAGTATTCAGTTTATCAATTTCATTGACATCATGTTATACTTATAATGTAACTGTAGGTGAAGGGTCTCAAACTGGCGTAGAAGTCCGTAAAATGAACCATTATTTAATTTATGGGCTTGCACCAGTTGGGGTATCAAACCCAGCGGAAATGGCTGGTAATACAGAAAATTATAATGTTACCATCAAACACACTTTTGTAGATGGACTTATTAATGCCATTACCTTTGGTATTTACACACCAACAACAACAATTGTAACAAAGTAATTCTTAAGGCGGTTTAGAATTTTTAATTTCTGAACCGCTTTTTCATATGAAAAAAGTATTATTCTATGCGGGAATTATTGTGTGCCTGATAGGCTTAGTTCCATTGGTAAGGTATGTATTTGATTATTCACTACTGTCAAATTATGGTAAAGGCTATATCTGGGGAAAAGTTTTAATCATTATTATTGGGATATTAATGGTTTTAATTAGTCTAAGATTAAAACGTTCAAAATAAGTTTGAATAAAAAAACAGTTTTGGCGTTATAACTCTCTCGAAATACTATCCCATAATTTTTTTTCAATTTTAAAATTTAGATTTTGGGTAAAACCATATAATTTAACACCTGAATTTTTAAGTTAGATTGGTTAATATGCAATCATAATGTGACGAATAATACCACTGTGCGTTATTGATTTTATGAAAACCCTGACTGAGTTTAGAATTGTAGGCTTAAGACTGAAGCCTTGAAAATGGAAAGCAAGATAAAGCGCCTAAAAAATAAAAGCTACAATATCACGTTACACCATAGAGTTTTATATTTTTACAAAAAATTTTTAACCTGTGGCGAGTTCCTTTGAAAAATATCAGAAAAGACGCTTAATATCTTCCTATATTTCGGTTATAGTGAGTATTGGTCTTGTATTGTTTTTAATAGGAATGTTAGGGATATTGGTGATTAATACTCAAAAAGTAGCCAATCACTTTAAGGAGCAAATCGCTATGAGTATCTACCTGAAAGACCAAGCGAAAGAAATTGAAATAGACCAACTGCAAAAGCAATTGGCACTGGCAGAATACACTAAAAACACGGTGTACACCTCAAAAGCTGAAGCGGCTGAAATTTATAAACAAGATATAGGCGAAGACTTTATGGATTTTCTTGGGGATGCCAATCCCCTGCCACAGTCTATTGATGTGTATTTTAAATCCGATTTTGTAAACGAGTTGAAATTAGCTGAAATAGCCCGAGACTTGTCTGATAAAGATTTTGTAGCTGAAATTATTTATGATAAGACTCTAATTTCTCTTTTAAATAATAACATCAAAAAAATTAGCTTTTGGGTATTGATCATTTCCGGGGTGTTTACGTTTATAGCGGTGTTGTTGATTAACAGTTCCATCAGACTGTCTGTGTATTCTAAGCGTTTTATTATTAAAACCATGCAGATGGTAGGCGCTACCAAAGGCTTTATACGACGTCCGTTTATATGGCGAAGTGTAAAATTGGGAATGATTGGAGCAGTGCTGGCCATGATAGGCATGGCTTTAGTCCTGTATTCTTTAGACCGAACCTATCCCGACTTGAATTTGCTGATGGATAGATTGTTGCTGGGGGGATTGTTTTTAATTGTATTTTTGCTGGGTGTGCTAATTACATGGTTTAGCACGTTTTTGGCCACACAACGATTTTTGAATCTTAGAACAGACGAACTTTATTACTAAATATTATGGGCGGAGAAAGTAAGCGAAAAGAAAAAATGGAAGAAGCAAAAAAGAACGCATTCATCTTTGAACGTAGGAACTACATCTTCATGATTATAGGGCTTGTTGTCATCGCTATTGGGTTTTTGCTCATGAGCGGCGGTGGGAGTGATGACCCGCAGGTGTTTAATCCGGATATTTTTAGTCCACGTAGAATAAGGCTTGCACCTACTATCGTTATCATCGGCTTTGCTATAGAGGTGTATGCTATTCTTCTCAATCCTAAAAAGGATAACGCTTAAGCCCTATCTGATTTGGACACTTCTGAATTTTCTGAAGCTTTTTTTAAAAATGGCGCCGTACTTTGTTTTGATAAACCTTTGCATTGGACCTCATTTCAATTGGTGAATAAAGTCCGATGGCTCATCAGACGAAAATATAATATCAAAAAAATAAAAGTCGGTCATGCCGGGACGCTCGATCCTTTAGCTACGGGTTTGGTTATCATTTGTACAGGCAATAAGACTAAAACTATTCCAGACTTGATGGGCCAACATAAAGTGTATACCGGTGAAATGACTTTAGGCGCCACCCGAGCATCTTACGATATGGAAACTGAAATTGATGCAGAATTTCCTTATGATCACATTACTGAAGAGGACATCTATCATAAAACCAGTGAATTTACAGGCGATATTATGCAGCGGCCTCCTGTGTTTTCGGCCTTAAAAAAGGAGGGCAAGCGTTTATACGAATACGCCAGAAAAGGCGAAGCAGTGGATATTCCTAAACGAGAAGTGAAGATTCATACTTTTGAAATTACTTCGGTTGAATTGCCGAGAGTCAGCTTT
>CAYMXD010000052.1:0-9301 GCA_964394095.1 uncultured Mesohalobacter sp.
CAATGGAAGAGGAGCGATATAATTTTTACATATAATTATATTTATCTGTATTTCAATAATTTAACACAAAACGTCAATGCTAGTGTCCTGGCGTTTACTGTCAGGGTGTATCGAGACAGGTATTAACCCGAAAGGTCTATAAGCACCTTTTGGGTTTTCTCTTGAATGAAGCTGAAATAAATTATAAAAGACCCAAAAGGTCAATCAACTGAAATCTTTATAGACCTTTCGGGTCAGGCATCATGGTCTTAATAAATGATTTTATATGAATTGAGATGCGAAGTTTACAACTTCGCATAGCTGATTGCAAACTTCTCCTGAGCTCTCCGATGTTTGCAACTTCGGAGATATCGTCTTAGCTTGGTTCAATATAAATTTACAACACTTACCATCACAATCCATCACTTAAATTCTACAACTCAGTCATTTATAATTTATATCAGCCAATCTATACCCTACATTTGGATTGAATTTAAAAACCCATATATCATGAAAACCTTATCAATTTTATTAGTACACTTTGTATTTACTTGCCTATTAACGGCACAAGACCAAGGAAATTTAACCGTAACTTTTAATGAAGATGCTGTTTCTAAAGGAGACATTTACATTGGCGTTTACCAAAAAGACAATTTTATGGCTAAACCTACTGTTGGCGATGTTTTAAAAGCCGATGCCGGAATTAACCAAATCACGTTTAAAGGTTTAGCTCACGGTGAATATGCCGTCTCTGTCTATCAGGATGTCAATGGAAACCAAAAATTCGACATGGATGAATACGGCAGACCTGCTGAACCCTGGGTAATGTCAGGAAATGTAAACCCTAATCAAATGCCGATATTTGAGGATGCAAAGATTATATTTTCATCTACAGATCAAACGGTTTCCCTTAAGTTGTAAAATTCATCTACTCATTTAAAGACAATTTCAACCCTGCAAGAGTTTGGAACTCTTGCAGGGTTAATTATATACCTATACCACAAGGAGATCATGCCAAAGTCATCATAAGTAATCTATTTCAACACACGACTTTAACCTTTTGATTTCACAAACAGCTTCTTTAATTTTTCAATGCTTAAATATTCATATTTCATATTTTAAAAATATTTTGAGACACAAAAACTAGAAGTGATATCAAATCTAAATTTAGAATTGTATTTTTATCAAAATAATTCAAGTTTATGAAAAAAAAGAGTCTGATTTTTTTTGTCCTATTCTTTATAATTATAGCTGTTGCGGTTTTTTGGATTAAAAACATCAACAATTTTAAAAGAGATGGCGTATTTGAAATTTCTTTCAATGATAAACCCATTGAAATCATAAGAGATAATAATGGTATAGCCTACGTATTTGCCGAAAATAAAGCAGATGTTTTTAGAGGACAAGGTTTTGTGAATGCGCAGGACAGGCTGTTTCAGATTGAATTTTACAGAGCATTAATCCGTGGAGAAGGCGCCAGTTTGGTTGGAAATTCTATGCTGGCATCAGATGTGCAAATGCGGGTACTGGATATTTTTGGAAATGCAGAACGTAACTATCAATATTTTGATGAAGAATCTAAACAAGCGCTGAAGTGGTACTGCGAAGGTTATAACGAATATTTAAAAGTTGGCAAAGACGAGTTCCCTCTGGAATTGAAATTATTAGATATCCAACCCACCGAGCTTCAACCGGTTGATATCGTTTCCATCACACATTTTATAGGGTTTTTTCACAGTCAAAATATGGAAGATGAAATTCTAAGTCTCAATCTGTCTGCTCATACTTCAATGGCCGATAAATTACTACCACTTTCTATTAATCCTGATAGAAATAAACCATTGAGGTTCAAAACAGATTCTTTAATAAAAACCTACGATACGCTCGATAGAAGTTTTGCAAGCAACAACAATAGTCAAATGGTATCCTATCCGGATTTTGGTTCTAATAATTGGGCTGTAGATGCTAACAAATCTTCCACCGGCAAACCTATTTTGTGCAACGATCCTCATGTAGATGCCCGAATCTTACCCGGTACGTTTTATCCGGTTGGGTTGTTTTGTCCCGAATTTAAAGCCGTTGGTATTGCCACGCCAGGAATTCCAGGTATTTTATCCGGAAGAAACGAATTTGTCGCCTTTGGCATCACTAATGCTTACGGTGATAGTCAAGACTTATTTATAGAAGACATAGAAGGCAATTATTATAAAAATGACAGTGTAAAATTACCTTTAAAGATAAGAAATGAAACCATAAAAGTAAAAGACAGCGCTTCGGTAGAGTTGACAATACGACTCACAGAAAGAGGCCCTATAATTTCAGATTTTGAAGCTTTTAATGTTAAAACCAAAGCAGATGTCAGTTTAAGATGGTCGCTGGCCGAAAGCCAAAGCAAATCAATTGTTTTTGATGAATTGCTTGAGACCAAAAACCTAACTGAATTTAGGGAAGCGCTTTTTGGCATGGATAATAATTTCTTTAATTATGCCATAGCAGATATACACGGCAATATTGCTCATCAGTCAACGGGGCTTGTTCCGGTAAGGCCGTCAAAAAATGGCGATTTTCCTCAAAACATTTCCCATACTGAAGCGTGGAATGGATTTATCCCAAAAGATGAAATGCCTAACATGATTAATCCTGAAAGAGGTTGGATAGGTACAGCAAATCATGATACAAGACCGGACGATTATCCTTATTTTTATTCTAACCATTTCTCTCCAATTTATAGGTATAGTCGTATAAAAGAAGTCTTGTCTCAGGACAAAAAATTTACACCAGATGACTTGTGGCGTTTGATACTGGATGTAGAAAACAATCAAGCCAAAACCTTTACACCCATATTTATAACATCATTAGAAAAAAACGAGGCTACTCAAGACATGGCTTCCGTTTTAGAGCGATGGAATTATAGAGAAGATACAGACGAGGTTGGCGCTACACTTTATAATATGATTTATAATGAATTGTTATATCTACTATTAAATGATGAACTCCCTGATCAATTAGAAAATCAGTATTGGGAAAATGTGTACTATTGGAATCAACGCTTAGACAATATGATACTTGAAAATGACAATATCATAGACGACATCAACACAGATGAAAAAGAAACACTGGATGAACTAATCCTAGAAGCCGGTATCAATTCTAAAGCTATTTTGACGGATAAACTAGGAAACAATATGTCCGATTGGACATGGGGCAAAGTGCATACCATAGATTTTGTAAGCCCGTTAAAGCAGGAAGGTTTTGGAAGTGGACTTCTTGGTGCAGAATCCTTTCCTAAAAAAGGCTCCAACCAAACCTTAAACCGCGGCGCTTTCATCAAAAATAAAGACAGAGATTTTGACACCAGTTGGTTCAGCTCTTTTAGAATGCTCGCCGATTTAAATGATGATGAAAAGATTAGAGGTGTAGTATCCGGTGGAAGTGCGGCCAGAGTCTTTCACCCCTATTACAAGTCTCAATTAAAGACTTGGAAAGCCGAGAAGTGGCTGCCCTACTGGTTGTCTAAAGAAAAAATAATAGAACATACAGCACATTCTCTGATTTTAGAATAATTCTAAATAACTAAAAATTGTTTTATAAAGTTGCTATCTCAAAACACAACTGCACAATAATCAGAAAGTTATAATAAGTGTGTTTTATCTTAGCATTTTTATGAATAATATAATTATTTTGTCTAAATATTGATTAAATGTAAATTTAATGTAAATTGCATTTTATATACAAAATTTTAAATAATTAAAAATATGAAAAAAATACTAGGGTTTTGTGTCTTTCTTTTTTGTTTTAGTGTTCATGCTCAAACTACAGTGACCGGAAAAGTAATAGACAAAAATGGGTATCCACTACCCTCTGCAAATATTATAATTGAGGGGACTAACACAGGAACAGCAACAGATTTTGAAGGAGAATTTAGCCTTACCACAGAAATGGAGCCCCCGTTTACAATCAATGTAAGCTATACTGGTTTTATAGACCAAAACATTAAAATTAATTCAGCTACGAAAACGATTGAAATCATTCTGGAAGAGGGCAATGAACTTGATGAAGTTGTCATATCGGCCTCAAGAACACCTGAACGAATTTTTGAATCTCCCGTAACCATTGAACGATTTGGTGCTAAACAAATTAAAAACACCCCATCAGCTGATTTTTATGGCGGCTTAGAAAATCTAAAAGGTGTAGATATAAACGTCAATAGTTTAACTTTTAAGTCTGTAAACACCAGGGGATTTGCAGATTTTGGTAATACACGTTTTATGCAGTTGGTAGATGGTATGGATAATTCCACGCCGGCATTAAACTTCCCTATCGGAAATCTTGTAGGATTAACAGAGACTGATGTCCAAAGTGTGGAATTATTGCCCGGAGCTTCATCTGCCTTGTATGGCGCTAATGCTTTTAATGGAATTTTGATCATGAGAAGCAAAAATCCGTTTGATTATGAAGGCATTAGTGCGAGTGTAAAACAAGGCTTTACATCTCAGGAAGCGGCTGGCGTTGAACATTTTCAAGATATAAGTGTAAGAGTGGCTAAAAAGTTTAGTGACAAGTTTGCTGCAAAATTTAGTATTGGTTACCTTAAAGGAACCGATTGGTTTGCCACTAATCAATCCGATAGACTAAACAGAGGCTTCACCAGAGAAAATTTGGATTACGACGGCGTAAATGTGTACGGCGATGAGGTGAGTACAAACATAAATGATGTTGCTCAAACTTTAGAGGGTCTTGGTCTTGCGCCCAGCGGCTCCTCTGCCCTTGTGCCCAATGTAAACGTTAGTAGAACCGGATATCAGGAACGTGAGCTTACCAATTATAATGCAGAAAGCTTTAAGGCAGATTGGGGCTTGTTTTACAGACCCTTCGGTGATGATTTTGAAATACAATATGTAGGGAAAGCAGGTACCGGAAATACCATATATCAAGGCGCTAATAGGTATAACATTAAAAATTTCTTTCAGCAACAACATAAACTAGAAGTCAAGAATGACAATTTCTTTGTGAGAGGATACGTTGTCGCAGATAATGCCGGAGATTCTTATGACATGGTGTTTACCGGTATAAATGTCAATAGAGCTTGGAAAGATGACCAAACTTGGTTTGGTGAATACGTTGGTGAATATATTGGCGCAACACTCGCTGGTGCTAATGATGAGCAAGCACACTCAGCAGCTAGAGAAGCTGCCGATACCGGTAGGCTAATACCCGGCACTCCAGAATTTCAACAAGCCTTTGATGCCGTGACTTCAAATCCTAACTTAGATCAGGGCGGTTCTCAGTTTAAAGATGAATCCAAGTATTATCATGCAGATGCCAACTATAACTTTGGAGATAAAATTGAATTTGCAGAGGTACAAGTAGGTGGGTCATTCAGAAATTATAGATTAAATTCATCAGGAACCATATACACCGACCAAGATGGTATTATTTCATATTCAGAATTTGGAATATATACGCAATTACAAAGAAATTTAGAATTGTCAGAAACTTTAGATCTAAAACTTACCGGTTCTTTAAGATATGATAAATCTGAACTTTTTGATGGCTTTTTCTCTCCAAGATTATCAGCAGGTATTACCATAAACAAAAATCACAATATAAGAGCCTCATTTCAAACAGGCTTCAGAAATCCTACAACACAAAACCTTTTCATTGGTTTAGATTTGGGTAGAGCTATTTTAGTTGGTAGTGCTGCCGATAATTTAGAACGTTTTTCTGGCACTTATCAAGTGAGTCAGGCAGGTCAAGCTTTAGGTCAACCGGAAACCATTACCCAAACAGGAGCCGCACCTTACACTAATTCATTTACTCAAGATTTAGAAGTTGCAAATCCTGATTTGGCAAAACCGGAACAAGTACAGTCGTTCGAAATTGGTTACAGGGGAAAGATTGATAAAATTACCATAGACGCCTCAACCTATTATAATACCTATACAGACTTTTTGGCTCAAGAAATAGTTCTTGCCCCACTTTATGGTACAGTTGGTGATAATTCACTATCCTTATTGGCGATGCAGAATGGCGATTTTCAGGCTTACCAAGCTTACACCAATTCTGATGTAGATATCAATTCTTATGGTGCAGCTATACAAGTATCCACAAAAGTATTTAACGGCTTTGACCTTTCTACCAGCTACACTTGGAGCAGACTCGATTACGATTTTGAAGCTAACCCGGATGTCAGAACGAACTTTAATACACCTGAACACCAATTTAAGGCCTCTTTTGGTAAGGAAGATGTATTTGAAAATTTTGGGTTTAATGTGGCTTGGCGATGGAGTGATAATTACTTTTGGGAATCCAATTTTGGTGATGGAGAAATTCCGTCTTTTAATGTCTTAGATGCGCAAGTAAGCTACACCCTTCCAAAATATAAAACCGATATAAAATTAGGCGCTGCAAATCTCCTTGCAAAAGAATACTTTACAGCCATAGGAACCCCACTGATTGGTTCTCAGTATTACATATCATTTACAATTAATAACCTATAAATAAAAAATAATGAAATTTATAAAGTATATCCTCTTAATTTTTCTTGTTACTACATTCTTTTCTTGTGAAAATGATGTCGTAGATGAATTACGAGATAATGTTTCTCAGGAAGAAGTAGAGCTCCCAGAATTAAATGCTGGTGAAGCAGATTTTTCTAATTATATAGCCATTGGCGCTTCGTTTACAGCTGGTTTTACAGACAATGGGTTGTTTATAGCTGCTCAAGAAAATTCTTTTCCTAACATAATAGCCAGTAAATTTTCTATGGCTGGCGGTGGCGAATTCAGACAACCTCTGATGAGCGATAATTTTGGAGGCTTACTGGCAGGCGGCGATAGAATTACAGATCCAAGATTGGTTTTTGGAGGTGCAGGGCCTGTTCCTTTAGAATCTGTTATCGGACCCGTAAATGTAACTACAGATATTCTAACTAATAACCCAACGGGGCCCTTTAATAATTTAGGCGTCCCCGGTGCTAAAAGTTTTCATTTAGTAGCCAATGGATATGGTAATATTGCAAACTTTCCGGCAGCTGCAAACCCATACGCCATTAGAATGACCGGAGAAACACCAAACGCATCTATTCTGGAGATAGCCGCATCTCAAAGTCCATCTTTCTTTACAATTTCAGAAGTTGGTGGTAACGATGTCCTCGGTTATGCAACTTCCGGAGGTGTTGGCGTATATCAAGAGGGAAATGTAGACCCTACAACTTATGGACCAAATGACATTACCGATCCAAATGTTTTTGCAGGCAGTTTAAATGCTATGGTTGATGCCTTAACGGCCAATGGAGCTAAAGGCGTGATTGGTAATTTACCTGATATTACCAGCCTTTCGTATTTTACAACTGTCCCTCATGATCCTTTAAACCCAGCAGACCCTGAATTCGCAGCTTTAATACCTACGCTAAATACTGTGTATGGTGCATTAAATAATGTTTATCAATTTTTGGGTGCTACGGAGAGAAGTGTTGTTTTTAGTGATGAAAATCCAAATCCAGTGGTCATTGTTGATGAAAACCTAGAAGATTTATCAACTCAAATTGCAAGCGTTTTGGCTAACGATCCAAATTTTCCAACGTTTTTAGCGCAATTTGGCTTACCTCCTCAAGCCGCACCCCAGGTGGCTGCTTTATTCGGTCAATTTTATGGGCAATCAAGACAAGCCACAGCAGAGGATTTATTGGTACTGCCAAGTTCATCTGTTATAGGACAAACCGATGCGGATACTCAGGCTTTTCTTCAGTCACAAGGTTTACCCGAGGCTTTGGCGGCACAGTTTTCTGCTCAGGGTGTTACTCTCCCATTAGGCGACAGATGGGTGCTACTTCCCGAAGAGCAGCAGGATGTTGCCAATGCAACTTCATTGTATAATCAGTCTATAGAAGATATAGCCAATGCCAACGGACTAGCTCTGGTTGATCTAAACGCAATTTTAACTGAAGCCTCAACCACAGGTATTCAATTTGATGAGTATTTTATGAACACAGATTTAGTTTTTGGCGGTTTAGTAAGCTTGGATGGTGTCCACCTTACGGCCAGAGGTTACGCACTAATGGCTAATGCCTTTTTAGACGCTATAGATTCGACTTACGGGTCTAATTTCAGGGCTTCAGGCAATCTTGCAAAAGCAGGTGATTTCCCTACAAATTATTCACCTTCATTAGATCAATAAATTGATCATAATTAGTTGATTAAACCGGTGTCATTAAATTAATGCATCGGTTTTTTAGCCTTATAATATTCAAGCTTATCTGATACTATATCTTGTGTTTTGAATGCTTCAGCCTTAAAATCAGGCGCTTTAGTCCCTTGGCTAAGTAGAGTTTTACTCTTAAACACCCGGGCTTCATCCCAAAAATTACCGTCTATAAACCCCTGCAAGGTATGTCTGCCACCTTCAACAATCAGAGATTGGATTTGGCGTTTGTGCAACGTGTTTAGGATTTGGGGGATAATGTTTTGACTGAAATCCATTTCGCAGAATTCAATATGACTTGGGGCTTGAGTTGTTGGACTTTTTTCTGTGAAAATTACGGTCTTAGCGTCTCTTGAAAACAGGTTGGCCGTTTCGGGAACTTTTAAATGCCTATATATTAGTACCCGAAGTGGATGCATGCCTATCCAGAGCCGGGTGGTTAAACTGGGATTATCCATCAAAGCGGTATGCGTCCCAACCAAAATAGCTTGTTCCTCTGCACGCCATTGATGCACCAACTGTTTAGAATAGGCGTTTGTGAGCCATACCGGATCATGATTAGCGGATTTTTCATATTCAAACGGACTCAAAAATCCATCCTGAGATTCCGCCCATTTTAAAATGATGTAAGGCCTCTGTTTCTCATGGAATGTGATAAAGCGTTTATTCAGCTCAAAGCAATCGTCTTCACAAACACCAAGCCTGACTTTACAGCCATGGTCAATCAGTTTTTTAATGCCTCTGCCTTTTACTTTGGCAAACGGGTCGGTCATGCCGATGACGACATTTTTAAACCCTTTTTCTACAATTAAATCAGCGCAGGGCGGTGTTCTTCCAAAATGGCTACAGGGTTCCAGACTCACGTAAATGGTGGAGTTTTTGATAAGGCTTTCATCCTGAATTTTTTGAATGGCGTTAACTTCAGCATGAGGTTCACCGGCGCGATGATGCCAGCCTTCAGCTATGATGTTGTCCTGATGAACAATCACACAACCCACCATTGGGTTAGGATAGGTCTGACCAAAGCCATTTTTAGCCAAATCTATACAGCGCTTCATGTATTTTTCATGTATATTCACGTCGCAAAAATAGTGTATAAATTAAGGTTTTTACAAAACTT
>CAYMXD010000053.1:0-9259 GCA_964394095.1 uncultured Mesohalobacter sp.
TTAATTATCTATTAAAAAAATATATGAAAAAAGAGCAAGCATTACTACAACCCATTGACATTGGAGATTTAAAATTAAAAAACAGAGTCATCATGGCACCGATGACCCGAAATCGCGCTGATAATGAAAATGAAGCCGCAACAGACTTACATGCTGAATATTATACTCAGCGCGCAGGAGCTGGTCTAAATATCAGCGAAGGCTCTCAAATTTCTAAAGAGGCTAAAGGCTATATGAATGCCGCCAACATATACACCCAAGAGCAAGTTAAAGGCTGGCAAAAGGTAACCAAAGCAGTTCATGACAACGGAGGAAAGATATTTGTTCAACTCTGGCATGTTGGAAGAATGTCTCATCCAGATCATCACGACGGTAAAACACCTCTTGCCCCCAGTGCCATAAATCCGAATGTGCAATCTTATACCCCCGATGGCCTCAAAGACACGGTCACCCCCAAGGCTATGACTACTGAAAAAGTAAAAGAAACAGTTCAGGATTTTAAGCGAGCTGCCACATATGCGGTTGACGCTGGGTTTGATGGTATAGAACTTCACTCTTCTAATGGCTATTTATTTCATCAATTCTTCAATCAATCTTCAAATAAAAGAGAAGACCAATATGGAGGCAGCAGAGAAAACAGGTCTCGATTTTTATTTGAAGTCTTAGATGCTGTAAAAGTATTCTGGCCGGAAAACCGAATTGGCGTAAGACTAAACCCCTCTGCTCATGGTATTTTTGGCATGGAAGCCGACGAGGAAACCATTCCCACTTTTGAATATATCGTCAAGCGATTGAATGATTACGACTTAGCGTATTTACACTTATCTGAACCATTTAATGATGTGAGTGATGTAGATTTTCTCGTTGACAATATTGCTGAACATTTTAGACCTTTATACAAAGGTAACTTGATGATTAACGCCGGATTTGATCAAAAAAGTGGTAACAAAATAATTGAAGATGGCCATGCCGATATGGTAGCCTTTGGGAAATTATTTATTTCAAACCCGGATCTCCCAACAAGATTTGAAAAAAATGCAGAATTAGCAGAATGGGATAAAGACACTTTTTATGTTGCCGGTAAAAAAGGCTACACTGATTATCCTAAACTGAATGCGGAGGAGTAAAGCATTATCAGGTTATGTTAATAGAGAACTTTTAACGAATTAAATTATTTATATTGTAACTTTAATTTATAAATTAATTTTATCATGAGAAAATTTCAATTAGGATTAAGCTTTGTTGCTTTCATTACAATTGTAAGCTTTGGAAGCGCACAGGAAATATCAGAAAACGCTATAGGGTTAAGAATCGGTGATGGAGACGGTTTCGGAACAGAAGTCTCTTACCAAAGGGCTTTAGGCGATAATAATAGATTAGAACTAGATTTAGGCTGGAGAAGTGGAGATAACTTTGATGGTTTTAGACTAACGGGAGTCTATCAGTGGATATGGAATCTTGACGGTAATTTCAATTGGTATGCCGGTGCCGGTGGTGGTATTGCAAATTATAGCTATGATGTTGATGTACCAGGATTTGATGATGATGGTGAAACTTTTATCTATGCTGCCGGACAAGTTGGGATAGAATATAATTTTGATATACCACTTTTAATTTCTCTGGATGTCAGACCAGAATTGGGCTTTGGAGATTATAATGATGATTTAGACCTTGATATCGCACTTGGAGTAAGATATCAATTTTAAATAAATTGATTGGATAATAAAAACTCCCTCCAAATTATTTGGTTTGGGAGTTTTTTGCATTTGGATTGATGTTAAATTTTTCAGGTGGTATTCTCAATTTAGATATATCCTCATAAAAGTCTGCAATTTTCAATAATAACTCTTCCTGACCGGATTTAGCAATTATAGTGATTCCTTTTGGCTCGCCTTCTTCACTGTAACCCATAGGCACAGTAATAGCCGGATATTTAGCCACAGCAGCCTGGCCGGCGTTATAATTATTAATAGATAATACAGCATCCAAATTGTTTTCATCCATCATAACATCAAAATAAAATTTACCAGAATGTATAAGCTTTTGTCTAATACTATCTAATTCTACATCAGATAAGTTTTGCTCAACTATACCATCCAACCTGGCCTGACCATAGGGTATATTTAGAAGTGAATCTGTTTTATTAAAATCAATAACATCATTTACGCTTTTTACACGTATTGAATCTGATGCATATGCATTGAGGTAAGTCTTCAAATCACGTTTCATATCGCCATTCAGTAAAGTCAAAAAACCACTGAAGTCCATTTGAGGTGGTTCAATAATTTCAACTTTAACCCCATGTTGCTTAAACAATTCAATTGAATGCTTGTATAAACTGTCCTGCATATAGTTTTGAAGTGCGCCCAATTTTAATACTGGGGCATTATCTACACCAGGTATATCCTCATATTCAGTTGTAGATGTCATCATAGCTGAATATACAATGGCATTATCTTCAACCGTTTTTGTTATAGGACCGGGCGTATCCAATGTACTGGAAATCGGAATAATTCCTTTTTGATTTGAAGATCTAACAGTTGGTTTTAATCCAACTAAAGACTGTTGACTAGCCGGTGACAATATAGAACCTGAAGTTTCGCTGCCTAATGCTCCAACAGCAAAATTAGCTGCAACACTCGCCGCACTTCCCGAACTGGAACCTCCCGTATCAAATTGTCTCAGCCCATACGGATTTAGTGTTTGACCGCCTATGGCAGAATAACCATTAGGGCAACCGGCACACAAAAAGTTAGCCCACTCGCTAAGGTTTACTTTTCCTAAAATCACCGCGCCATTGCTTTTTAGATTGGTTACGATTTGTGCATCTTCTGCGGGTTGATGTTGTTGTAAAGCCATTGCTCCGGCAGTTGTTGGCATACTTGCTGTATTGATATTATCTTTCAGTAAAATCGGCATGCCGTAAATAGGATGCTTTGCGTCAGGTTTTTTTCGGTCTAAGTCTTCTGCCTGTTCTACCGCTTTGGGGTTAATAGCAATGATGGCGTTTAAACTCAGGTCTTTATCAGTTTCTGTAACAGCAATTCTAAACAGATACCATTGGGTTAATAATTTGTAAGTTAATTCACCCGAATCGATATGAGATTGTATAGCCTGAATTGAATTTTCATAAATATAGGCTGAAAGTTCATCATATTTCTCTTCTGTAAAACCGTCCAGTTGCAAACGAATTGTTTGTAGTAAATCATTTCGATCTAGAGTTTTAGACTGAATACGTTTATACCTTAGTCGTAGGTTTTCGTTCTTTTGACTGGAGTCTATAAGTCCAGTCTCATCATAAGGCACCCAGGTATCAAATTCAGGGTAAACCGGAGTATCATTACAAGCAAACAGAGCGATCAAAAGTAAGAATGTAAATGATTTATGTAATTGTTTTGAAAGTTTCATACAACAGATTTTAAATAGTTGACTAATATAAACTGATTGTATATTTTTAAACAATAAAATCTTAAAACATTTATTGGTTTGTATTTTCTAGAATTGAAATATATTTGGAGTTCAATAGAAAATTATTACCAAATGAAAACTGTCTTAATTACAGGAGCCACCAGCGGCATAGGTTTAGCCACAGCTAAGCGCTTTGCAAAAGAAGGTCTATATAAGCTTATATTATGCGGAAGAAGAAAAGAACGTTTGTCTAATCTCAAAACAGAGTTAAAATCTAAAGTTGAAGTTTTATCTTTTGATGTAAGAAATCAAGAAGCCATTAACACTGCTTTTGAATCTTTACCTGATGATTTTAAGGCTATAGATATTCTTATCAATAATGCCGGCAACGCTCATGGCTTAGATTATATTCAAGATGGCAATACCCAAGACTGGGATGCTATGATGGATATCAACGTCAAAGGTTTGCTTTATGTTTCAAAGCCTATTATAAAGCAGATGATAAAGCGTCAAAGTGGCCATATCATTAATATTGGTTCTACTGCCGGGAAAGAAGTTTATCCTAAAGGCAATGTGTACTGTGCCAGTAAACACGCTGTAGATGCCATAAACAAATCCATGAGACTAGACCTTAATGAATACGGTATAAGAGTTGGGGCTGTGAACCCTGGTCTGGTAGAGACAGAATTTAGTGAAGTGAGGTTTAAAGGCGATACTGATCGTGCTTCCGAGGTCTATAAAGGTTACCAGGCTTTAAAACCCGAAGATATCGCACACATCATTCACTTTTTTGACATCAGACACTATCACGTCAATATTGCAGATTTGGTCGTATTTCCAACGGCACAAGCCAGTAGTACTCAAATCAAAAAAGAGCTTTAATTTTAAATTCTAAAAACATTAGAATCCCTAAAGGTTTATAAGATGTTATTGGTTTTGGATAAACTTTAAAACTCCCATTATCTTGATGTTGATAAAATCCTAAAATCCCAAACTGATTTTATCCAGATTTCACCACCTCATAAGACTGGCTTTAATTATATTTGTCCTCATGAATCATTTTGTTGTTTCTGCACGAAAATACAGACCAGACACTTTTGAAGAAGTTGTCGGGCAAAAAGCGGTGACCAGTACGCTCAAAAATGCCATTGAAAACAATCACCTGGCACAAGCCTTACTTTTTACAGGGCCTAGAGGCGTGGGTAAAACCTCATGTGCCCGAATATTGGCAAAGACGGTAAACAAAGCTTCCGGGTCTGATGTTTCAGATTTTGCGTTTAATATTTTTGAACTGGACGCCGCTTCAAACAATTCTGTTGAAGACATTAGAAGCTTAAACGATCAGGTGCGTATTCCTCCTCAGACGGGTGATTATAAAGTCTATATCATAGATGAGGTCCATATGCTGTCAACCAACGCGTTTAATGCATTTTTGAAAACACTTGAAGAACCGCCCAAACATGCTATTTTTATTTTAGCGACAACAGAAAAGCACAAAATTATTCCAACCATACTTTCGCGTTGTCAGGTCTTTGATTTTAAACGTATTACCGTTCAGGATATCAAAGAGCACCTCAAAGACATTGCTTCAAAAGAAGGTGTAGAGGCCGAAGACGAAGCCCTTCAGATCATAGCTCAAAAGTCTGATGGTGCCATGAGAGATGCCTTATCTACCTACGATCGTGTTGTGAGTTATTGTGGGAACCACTTGAGCAGAAAGGCCGTGGCAGAAAACCTGAACATCTTAGACTTCGATACCTTTTTAGAAGTGACGGATCTATTACTTAAGGCAGATATACCTGGTGTACTTTTATACTTTAATGCTATTCTAGCTAAAGGCTATGATGGTCAGCATTTCATAAGTGGTTTAGCTTCACATTTTAGGGATTTATTGGTTTGCAAAAATCCCAGCACCATAGAATTACTAGATGTGAGTGAAGGCTCAAAACAAGCTTATAAAACACAAGCCTCTTCAATAGACAATTCGCAATTATTAGAATTTATCGATTTAGCAAACGCTTGTGATTTTCATTACAAAATGAGCCAAAACAAGCTATTGCACGTGGAATTATGCCTGATGAAACTCGCTTCTTACACTACAGCACAGGTTCAAAAAAAAAAGCTTAAACCTATAAAATCTGCTAAGGACGTTGAATCAACTTCTTCAAAGATTGATACATCAGAACAGCAAAACCATCAAAACGACAATACTACCTCAATTGTGAGAGAATCGTCTTCAAAGCTTAACAAAGAAAACGCTGAGGATAAAAAAACTGAAAAGCCCACAAAAGTTCAATCTACAACAGACACATCTCAGGGTAAATCAACAGAATTTGAAGATACTAAGAAGAAAAAACCATCTCCCGGTAGTGACAATTTACCTCAAAAGAAAAATGCACTGTCCTTAAAATCCATTCAGTATAAGAGAAATCATGTCAATAAGCAGAATGAAAACGACAATCCGGAGGAAGTTTTAGATGAAGAGTTTAAGTTGGAAGATCTTAAATCTGCTTGGATAAAATTTGCTGAAATTATTGACAAAAAGGGTGAAAAATTATTGGCTTCTACATTACTTTCAGATATCCCAAAATTAGAAGGTAAAACTATTGAACTCAATATGCCAAACGAAACCATGAAAATTGAACTGATGCACAATAAAGGTAGAATTTTAGACTATCTGAGTAATGTGCTCCAAAACAATTGTTTGGATTTAAAAATTAATGTGAGCGCCGCAGAAGAAAAGAAATACGTTCATACCAGTGAAGAAAAATATAAACACTTTGTGGAGATAAATCCTAAAGTTAAAGACCTTAGACAAAAACTCGATTTAGATTTTTAAATTATGCTTGGACTTAAACTTCCCACAGACCCACGTTGGGTAAATATTGCTGAAAAAAATATAGAAGACATTCTCATAGATCACGCTTACTGCGAACAAAAAGCGGCATCTACTGCGATATCGCTTATCGTAAGTTTTCCCGAGTATGAAGATTTGGTCACCAAAATGACTGACTTAGCACAGGAAGAAATGAGTCATTTTAAAATGGTACACGAACTTATTAAATCTAGAGGTATTGAAATGGGAAGAGATCGAAAAGACCTGTATGTCTTAGAATTATTGAAATTTTTCCCCAAAGGTGGCAGTAGAATACATCAAATGGTACATCGCTTATTGTACGCCGCTTTAATCGAAGCTCGCAGCTGCGAAAGGTTCAGGTTGTTATCCGAAAATTTGAAAGACGCTAGTTTGAGAAAATTTTATCGTAAATTAATGATTTCTGAAGCCAACCATTACACTATGTTTTTAACATTAGCCAGGCAATACGGTGATGAAGAAGAGGTGAATCACAAATGGGCAACACTGCTTGAACACGAAGCAGAGGTTATGAAAAGCCTGAGTCAGCACGAGAGTATTCACGGGTAAACAATCCGTACTTTTGATGTTAGCTTGAGTAAGTAACTAACAAAAAACTAGAATTTCGATACCTATTTCAAAAGAAGTAAGCTGAGGTATTTTATTTGCATGAAAGCTCATATAATCGTAATTTTATTATAATAATCAATACCTAACTCCTTATGAAAAGTATAAAAATTGAACTGAAATGGGCTATAATTTTTAGTGTTATGAGTATCCTTTGGATAGGTCTAGAAAGACTTACCGGACTTCATGATGAAAATATTGAAAGCCATCCCATATATACCAATCTAGTAGCTATACCAGCTATTTAAAAATTATTTTTTCTTGTATTAACTAAGTGCCTAAGTCAATAAAACAAATAGATAATTTTAATCAAAATCCAAGGATTTATGATTGACTTTATTAATTGAGTGAATAGTGATTGTATTTATGACTTTAATACTGTATGCCTTTATAGGTTAACATTCAACTATAAGCTGAATTTTTAATACTTGTATTTAATCCTATATTCAGCGTCCTGCCCTACTCCAATACTTATCAATTGTAAATATTTAAAAATTATCTTTATTTCTGCTAAAATGAAAACTCGATTTGAATTGATTTATAAAATTCTATTTGTAAATTTAAACTCAAAATTAATAACATGTCTAGCATCATTAAAAAACAAGATGGAAATGTCACCTATTTGTATTTCAATCGACCTGAGAAGTTTAATAGTTTTAATCGAGAGATGGCCTTTTCTCTGCAAAAACATTTGGATGATTGTATAAGAGATAAATCTACCAGAGCTATTGTTTTAATGGGAAAAGGCAAAGCTTTTTGTGCCGGTCAGGACTTACAGGAGGTTACAGACCCGGACAAAAACCCGGGATTTAAAAAAATTTTGGAAGAACATTACAATCCTATTGTTACCCGTATTAGAAATATTGAAATCCCGGTTATTGCTGCTGTAAATGGAGTTGCTGCCGGCGCCGGTGCTAACCTAGCCCTGTGTTGTGATATTGTTGTGGCTTGTGAAAAAGCTAGTTTTATACAAGCCTTTAGTAAAATTGGCCTTATTCCAGACAGCGGAGGGACTTATTTTTTGCCGCGATTGGTTGGCTTTCAACGCGCTTCTGCACTTGCGATGTTAGGGGACAAAATAGATGCTTTTGAAGCCGAACGCATGGGTATGATTTACACTTATTTTTCTTCAGAAACTTTTGAAAATGAAATAGACAAACTAGCCAAAAGGCTGGCAAATATGCCCACAAAAGCTTTGGGTTATATCAAAAAGGCGCTAAACCAAAGTTTAGAACATGGATTAGAAACTCAGCTCGACTTAGAATCCAAATACCAGATTGCTTCGGCGCAAACTCAAGATTATAAGGAAGGAGTGACAGCATTTATGGAAAAAAGAACGCCACAGTTTAAAGGGGAATAAAAAAAGAAACCCTCTGCGATTAAACAGAGGGGTTAAAAGTTTCTAATAAATTATAATTAGACTCTTACGTGTCCATCACCAAACACATAGTATTTGTTGGTTACCAATTGCTTAAGCCCTAGTGGCCCTCTATGGTGTAATTTATCGGTAGATATAGCTAACTCTGCTCCTACTCCCATTTGTCCACCATCTGTAAATCGAGATGAGGCGTTGTGGTATACAGCAGCAGAATCGATCTGCTCCATAAATTTTTCGGCTTCTTCAGCATTTTCAGTTATGATTACACTGGAATGTTTACCTGAGTATTTATTGATTTTTTCCACCGCATCATCTAAGTTATCTACTGTGGATAATACAATTTTTAAAGCCAAAAACTCTTCATACCAAGTATCATCGTTTTCAATTTTTTCTTTATCAGAAAGTATATCGGAGACCTTTCCATCGGTTACAATTTCAACATTATGTTGACTTAGAACATTAGCTAATTCTACGATTTTATTTTCAAAATCTGGTATATTAGAATTAATCAAGACTTTGTCTAAGGAATTACAGCCTGAAATTTTATCTGTTTTGGCATTAATAATAACTTTTAGTGCTTTTTCCCAGTCGGCATGTTCTGATATATTCAAGAAATTATTTCCTCTACCACTGATAAGCACTGCACAAGTGGCGTGTGTTTTAACAAAGTCAATCAATCTTTCGCCTCCACGAGGCACAATAAGATCCAGTTTTTCAGATGGATTTCTCAAGAATTCTTGAGTTTCCTGACGATTCATATGCATCAGTTTAATCCAGTCTTTAGACAAACCATTTTCTTCAAGAGCTTCGTGCCAGCATTTTTCTAGCATGATATTACTGTTTACAGCTTCTTTTCCTCCTTTGAGTAAAATTTTATTATTGGCTTTAAAGGCCAAAACGGCTGCCTCTATGGTGACATCTGGCCTGGATTCGTAAATAATGAGAATCGTGCCAAAAGGGTCTGTCTTATTAATAATTTTGAGACCGCTTTC
>CAYMXD010000054.1:0-9235 GCA_964394095.1 uncultured Mesohalobacter sp.
AGCCCAGAAGTGGATGGTAATAGCCAAGTTCTACATATTGTTTTAAAGATTGAAGGGCTTCATTGGGTGTAAAAGGTAAAGCTAAAACAGCACCATAAGGTGCAGGTGAAATTTGAACAATCTCATTCTGCATAGCTCCTGAATCCGAAGACCCCTGATTACCTACATAATTTTTCCACTTTACAAATCCGTTGGATTCAACTTCTGAAATGGTAGCACAGGCAGTTAGACCCATATATAAATTGCCAAATTGGCTTGTTGCCGTTGAAGCATCAGCCAGGAACGCAGATGTGCTGTTGGATTGGTAAGGCTCTACCGGTCCGGTCCAGAGTTGCATCCAGTTATAGGTAAAGCCACTGCCAAACCAACTCACATAAAAGCCGTTTTTTTGTTCTCTATATATTCTATTGAGGTCTAAATTTGGCACCTGACCGGAGGCTAAAGCTTCTAAATAAATGATTTCCGTTTCTTCTGAAAAGGCATCTGCCCAAACCTGACCATTTTTAGTGCCTGTTGAAGAAAAGCCCTTTGTTATTCTGTTGTATCTATAAGTGTCTGCAGGATTATTATGGATGGTTTCCTGCCATTGTGGACGGTTTAAAAGCGTATTACAGAGGTTTTCAATTTCAGAATCTCCGGCGTATTTTTGCTTTACAGTTCGTATGCCAGCCGCACACATGGCCCAGTCTATCGTGCTGACGGCTTCCGGGCTATTATTGTAAAGTCCATTTCCGTTCAGATCAAAATAGTGGTAAGGAAATCCATAAATACCTTGTGTTCCGTTTGACCAGTTTTGTGCTTCCTGCCATTTCAACATAGCCAAAATACGATCTCTGGCCAAAGCAGAAGAAATAAGATTGTCTTCTTCAGCAATACTATAAGCCGCATAGGCATAACCTATCCCCGAAAGCGATACAATACTTGCATCATAAGCGTCTTCAATGACCACGCCTTGTCCACCTCCAACATCTCTGAAGTTCCAAATAAAATAATTGAGGCTGGCTGTTTTCAACCAATTTAAAAGTTGGGAATCGTCTGTCGGTGGCTGGAAGGCCATGGTTGATGAATTTTTTAAATACACTTCATCTATTCCTATTGCACCATCGGTAAATACAGACATATCTTGTTCGTTACCTTCAATTTTGAAGGCAAAATGGTGTAATTCCTGTGAAGACATACTCATTTCAAAGGTTTTCATGTCTTCTTGATTAACCTGAAAGGTTTTGCTATCAAGCAATATGCCGTCAATAGTGTAAGCTTCAAGTTTGAGATTAACTGGTGTATCGTAGCTAACCGCTTTAAAACGAATTCCGGTTAAATTGTTTAAAAATGCTTGTGGAACAGGTACGCGGTTGACCAGCTTACCGTGAATAGCCATAACAAACTCCATATAATCATCCGGGTTTTCAATTCTATCGAAGTTTATTTTATGCAAAGCATTAAATCCGTTTCTAATAATTTCTGAATTGACACTCACATTAGAACTTTTTCGAATGACCCATTCTGAATACACATCGGTGCTTCGGTCTTTACCCATGTTTGCGGTATAAATCGGAATTCCCGGATAATGTTCGGGGCTTTCTAAATTTGGTAACACAAAAACAGTCGGGTCAGGGTTTTCGTTACCCGGGTTTTCTTCAATAACTTCTTCAGCGGGGTCTTCTTTATCCTCACAACCGGAAAAACCCGACAGGCAAAGCATTGAAAAAATCAGAACACTGAGGTTTAAAATTATGATATGTTTTTTGAGTTTCAACATGTTTTAATAACCAGGGTTTTGTTCTAAATTACTTTTTAAAATTTCTTCTATTGGAATGGGGAAGAGGTAATGGTTTTCAGGAAAACTGCGTAGTCCGGTTTCGCCTTCAAAAAGAAAATACCTGAAGGTTTTATTGCCGTTAGTAGGATTTTTTTCAATATCTACAGCAACAATATCTTTGGCAAAATCGGTTTCTGCATCCAGCCAGCGTCTGGCATCGTACCAGCGGTTACCTTCAAAAGCCAGTTCTATGGTTCTTTCGTTTTTAATTTTTTCTAAGAGATCACCCGAAGCGTTAATCTGTGGCATATTGACACCGGTGCGCTGTCTGATGTAGTTCACATATTCTACTGCTGTGGCGTCATTACCCAAATGGTACTGCGCTTCGGCGTAAGTCAGGTAAAACTCCGATAATCGCATATACACCCAGGGTTGCTGACCACTTACGCCATCGTTTAGGTTCCAGCTTTCATCCAAACCTTTTCTTATGCCGTAGCCTAAAACATGGCCATTCCACCAAAAATCGACATCGGGGTCACGGCTATCCATGCCACCATCCCACATTTCGAGGTTTCTCCCTTTAAATGGTGTATTGTCGTAAAGCACAGAATACCTCAATCGAGGATCTCTGTTTGCATAAGGGTTTTGTGGATCATATCCTGAATTAGGATTGATGATAGGCTGTAAATTATCGGGATTGCCCTGGTAACCCAGGACAGGAATTTCACCTGAAAGCGTTTCATACTGGTCAACAAACTCCTGTCTCGGATTTTCGCTTATCCAGCCACCGCTGCCGTTTGGAAAACGCCATTCGTTGATGTTATGTCCACCTCTGTAATGGTAATAAAAATCAGATAATTCATCGACCAATTCAAAACCAAATTGGTTAAGAAATTGCTTAAACATGATGACTTCAGAGTCCATGGGATTCAGGAATATATCTTTATAATTTGAGGATAAACTGTACTGATTTAAATCAAACAAATCTTCACAGGCTTGAGCGACCAACTGCCACCTTGAATTGTTGTTACTTGGGTTGAACAACGGACTGGCATGCATGGTCAGTGCACGGATTTTCAAGCCCATGGCTGCACCTTTAGTTAATCGGCCAAAGTCTGCGCCAATGGCTTCTTCCCGGTTTGGCAAGTCCTGTATGGCTTCATCAAGTTCAGACACGATAAACGCGACGCATTCATCAAAAGACGCTCTTGGGACTTCAAAATCGGAGTTGATGTTAAAGGTTTCTGTAATCAGTGGCACACCACCGTATCTGGAGATCAATTCATTGTAGAAATAAGCTCTTAGGAATTTTATTTCGGCAGTAAGTTGATTTATTCGGGCTTGTTCATCTTCTGAAGCTTCGTATTGATTTATGTTTTCTAAAAAAATATTTTGGTTTCTAATGGCCTGATAAGCATCCAGCCAAAATCCATTGAAATAATACATATTCAATGAACTTGAAGTCAGGCCACCCTGGGTATATTTATCCAGAAACCGAGCTTCGTGCATGTGGTAACTTTCGTCGGTTATACCAGTCATTCGCAAACCTCCGGCCCATTGCGTGTATCCATGTGGAAGTTCATCGTACCTGTCATTCACATAAAGTTCAATGAGGTTTAAATCTTTCCAGACATCTTCTTCAGACACTGCGTCTAAAGGTTTAAGGTCTAAAATGTCATCATTACAACTATTAACTGTTGTTATTACTAAGAGTAAGCATATTAATCGCATCATTTTCATAATCATAATATTTTAAAATGTTACACTAAATCCTGTTGATAGTAAAAATTGCTGTGGATAAAACCAACCCGTAGAAGAGACGCTCTCCGGGTCATTGATGCCCACATGATCAAATATTATTAAAGGGTTATTGGCCGCCATAAAAAATCGGCAGCTACTCAAACCAAATGGTTTAATCAGTTCATCGTTCATGGTATAGGATAACTCCACATTTTTTAGCCTTAAAAAAGCATTGTTTCTTAACCATACGGTTGAGACTTCTCTAAAGCTGCTGCTGGCGGTATCAAAAGCACCCGGAAAACGCGCATTAGGCGTTCTTATTTCTGAACGCCAACGCTCGGTGTAGAACTGAGATTGCTGGTTGAGGTCAAACGGTCTGTAGAGGGTTTGCGCTTCGGCCTGACCCTGAAACAGGACGTTCAAACTCCAATTTTTATAATCCAGTCCCATATTAAAACCGTAAACGATTCTGGGTGTAGGCGAGTTGTCAAGCAGGATTTGGTCTTCCTCATTTATTTCACCATCACCATTTTGGTCGATTATTCTCACATCACCGGGAATGGCATCCGGAAAAGAAGCTGAGTTTTCAATTTCTTCCTGATTATTGTAGATTCCATCCGCCTGGTAAAGCAAAATAAAGTCGATTGGTTTTCCTGTTCGTCTTTGCCATTCGGGAATATTGGCAGCTTCATCTATAAAAATAATCTTGCTTCGGGCATAAGAAAACTGGCCGCCAATATTATAGGAGAAATCATCATTTATCCTGTTCTGATGGTTAAGTGTTACTTCAATACCCTGATTTGAGGTTTCCCCAATATTTTCATCGGGCAAAGTCAAGCCTGCATAGACCGGAATGGAAGCATTTCTTGGCGCCAAAATATCAGATCGTCTTTCATAGAATACATCGATGGTTCCTTCGAGGAGTCTTTTTCTCAAAGTAAAATCTATACCAAAATTGTATTTCTGCGCCGTTTCCCAGGTGATATCCGGATTTGGCACAGTGCTTGGAGTTAAGCCGTTTTGACGTTGAGGGTCTTCTCCAAAAATAAAGGAATTCCCCACATTGTAAATTTGTAAAAATTGAAAATTATTAACTCTGTCGTTACCCAGTAAACCTGCTGAAACTCTTAACTTTAATTCACTTATCAATTTACTTTTAAAGAAATCTTCTTTTGAAATTCTCCACCCCACAGATGCTGCGGGAAAAAACCCAAAGCGTTTGCCGGGCGCAAAATTGGAAGACCCATCATAACGCATGGTAATGTCCACCAGGTATTTGTCATCATAATTGTAATTGAATCGTCCAAAATAATTTTGACGTGCATTCTGAAATCCACGACCACCGTTGTTTTGGTTTTCATCTTCTCCGGTAAATAAAAAGGGAAGCGCATCGGTAATTAAATTTTGTCTTGAAGCGAAGAAAAATTCACCTTCCTGCTGAAATTGCTCATAAGCCAAAAATGTACTGATACTATGCTTGCCAAAGGTCTTATCGTAACCCATTTTAATATGATAAAGCTGGTTGAGCTCTTCTGTAAATTGTTGAAAGAGATTGACATTTCCGGTTTGAAACCTCAAGTTGACATACTCACCGGTTTCCTCATCAAATTCCCATTGGTCAAATGGTCGGGAAAGGTCTTTTCTTGTGGTTGTATTATAGTCTATAGCAGCATAAGTATCTAAATATAA
This sequence comes from uncultured Mesohalobacter sp., assembly GCA_964394095.1. Classification (GTDB taxonomy): domain Bacteria; phylum Bacteroidota; class Bacteroidia; order Flavobacteriales; family Flavobacteriaceae; genus Psychroflexus. The sequence continues at coordinate 5,189 of CAYMXD010000054.1, forward strand.
ACCTTCGGTAATAAAAGGCAAGTCCCACCTTAATGAGAATTTAGAATTAAATTTTTTAGTTTTAGTCTCTTTATTTCCACTATCGCCGTTAGTTAAACTAATGGGATTTCCATTTGATGTTTTTCTAATTAACCCATTTTCAAAATACGGAAACTCAAAAGGACGCTGCACAAATATCTGTCTGATGAGTTGGTCTGTACTTACGGTTGGTCTTTCGGTATTTCCAAATCTACCGGCAAGGTCAAATCCTATTTTCAGATTGTCTTTTATTTGACTATCAACATTAGACCTGACGTTATATTGTTTATAACCGTAAGCGTCACCAATATATATGGCATCTTGATTAAGATATTGTCCGGACAGAAAGTATTGTGTTTTCTCGCCACCTCCGCTTACACTTACCGCATGTTGAATTTGTGGTGTCCATTCGTCTGTAGCCACATCCCACCAATCGGTGTCGCCCCATTGGGTTCGGTCTATACTGCCGTCTCTGTATTGTCTGATGATATCTGTAAATTCTCGTGGGCGGTTATTTCTTTCGTTAACTTCGTCAACCCAGGTTAAATACTGGTAGGCATTCATTAGCTCAGGTCGTCTTGTAGGTTGAGAAATAGAATAATTAAAATCGTAAGTTACTCTTGGTTTCCCTTTTTTCCCTCTTTTAGTGGTGACTAAAATGACACCATTAGCAGCTTGTGCGCCATAAATGGCAGCCGAGGCATCTTTCAATACAGAAATACTTTCTATATCGTTGGGGTTTAGTCTTTCAAAACTTCCACGATTAGGCACACCGTCTATGACGAAAAGCGGTTGTGAGTTTCCTGTGGTTCCGATACCACGAATACGAATATCAGCCTGGTCAGCACCGGGTTCTCCACCTCTGGTGTTAATAGTTAAACCAGCTATTCTCCCCTGAAGATTATTCGCTAGGTTTGCTGTTTTTGTTTGGAGAATTTCCTCAGTTTTGATATCATCTACAGCTCCTGTAACCGTGGCTTTCTTTTTTCTGCCATACCCTACAACGATGACTTCTTCTAATTCTGCCTTATCTTCCTTAAGAGTGACATTGATTTCACTCCTGCCGTTTACAGGAATCTCCTGAGTGATATATCCTATGTAGGTAAAAACAAGTGTGGCATTGTCGTTTTTTAGGGTGATTTCATATTCACCGTCAAAGTTGGTAACTGTGCCGTTTAATGTTCCTTTTTCTATCACATTGGCACTGAGCAAAGGCATGCCGTTTGTGTCTTTAACAGTCCCTGAAACCACAAACTTTTGATTGGTATTTTTTCCGGAAGGATTCGTATTTTGAGTAGTGTTGGACTTTAATTTAGGAGTTAAAACAATTTGAGAGCCAATGAGCTGGTATTGGATGTCAAAACTTTCAAATAAACGGCTTAAGACAGAACTTAAAATTTCATTATTGGTTTTTAAGTTGACAAGCCCAGTATTATTGACAATTTTATCTTTATAAATAAATGTATAGTCGGTGATGGATTCAATTTCTTTGAAGATTTCCTTAAGGCTTACCTGAGATAAGTTTAAACTTATTTTGGAATCCTGAGCAGACAAAGATGTGGGCTTTAGACAAACGAAAACGATTGCGAAAATGACTATTATTTTCTGGCTAATTTCTAATAATTTAGAATTATTGATTTTCATAAGGCTATGGCTATTTGTTGAAGATGTTTATGGTTCTTCCGTCGATGTTATAGGTAATGGGATGAATTTCGTTGATGAGTTTTAATACATCTTCAATGCTTTCTTCATCAAAAGTGGCGGTGATGACTTCATTATTCAATTTTTCATCTTTGCTATTGATAACAACATTGTAGTGTCTTTCTAATTTTTTAGTCATTTTGGAAAAAGGCAGACTCTTCATGATAATTTTGCCTGATCTCCAGCCCGTATGCAGTTCTATATCAGCTTCGGTAACTTCAAATACCGGACGCTCATCCGACCACACCGCTTTGTATCCCGGCTTCAGTACTGTTTTCTTTAAAAACTTAGAAGATTCCGTTAACTGCACCGAACCTTCAACCAACACGGTCGTCATTTCATCATCTTCCGGGTAAGCACTTACATTAAATTGGGTTCCCAGGACGGTGATGTTCAAATCTTTATTGTTAACCACAAATGGATGATCAGGATCTTTAGCCACATCAAAAAAGGCTTCGCCGTATTCTATAAAGACCTGGCGGTTTTTACCATCAATAAATCGCTCAGGAAAACGTATTGACGTTCCGGCATTGAGGCTAAGCTTGGTACCATCAGACAGTTCCAAAGAAAATTGTCTGCCATAGGGTACAGTGATTGTATTGTAAACCAGCTTTTGCGATGTAGAAGATTGTTCTGTGACCAGCGTATTTCCAACTTTTTCAAATAGAATTTCACCATCTCTACCTTTAATTTGCGCATTACCGGATTGATTTAAAATATTGATGCTGCCGTTTTCACTTTTTAATACCACTTCGTTAAGCGGTTGCTCATTGGTTGCAGCGGTATTAAAGCTGAATTGATAAATTCCCCATGTAGAAGCGATAAGGATGACAAAAACTGCCGCGTAGCGCCATAGTTTCCGTGTATTTTGTCTCAAGCTGACAACTTTGCTTTTTTGCATTTCCTGATCAAGTGCCTTTAGAACTTCAGTATTATCAAAGCTTACAGTATTGATATCTATCAAATAGTTGACCTTGATATAATCTTTGAATACGTCTAAGTTTTTGTCGTCCTTTAACCAGGACTCCAATTCGTCCATTTCAATCAATGTGGCCTCAGCATTGAGGTATTTTACAATGTGGTTTTCTATGTTTTTGGGTACCATTTTGGTTGCTTTATCTGTTAGTAAGACGTTTCATTTTTTGGATACCCTATGTTTTTTGATATAATTTTTTAATTTTTTTTAAGATTTGATTTTTAGAAATTAATTTCTATAATTTTACACCCTCTTTGATAAAATTTCTGACCTAACAGCATAAATGCAACAACAATTCTCCAACGAAAATATTTTTAAAAATGCTTTGTCTAAAGGTAACAAAGAGGCTTTTAGGTATGTCATGGATCATTATTTCAAAAAATTATGTGCTTATGCTTTAAGTCTGTGTCATGATAAAAATCAGGCGGAAGATATTGTGCAGAATGTATTCTTGAAACTTTGGAGAAAGAAGGAAGGGATTACTAAAGTTAATCGTCTTAGTAGTTTTTTATACCGATCGGTTTATAATGAATTTATAGACCAGTATCGCCAAACCAAGGAGGTGATGTCTTTAGAAAAAAAACATATAGAAGGTTTATCTTCACTACTTGAAGAAGAAAAAGATGAAGATTTAGATAGGCTTATCAAAATTGTTAACAAAGAAATTGAATATCTACCGGAAAAGTGTAAAAAGACGTTTTTGTTAAGCAAAAAAGAAGGTTTGACCAATTTTGAAATAGCAGAGTATTTAAATATATCCGTTAAATCTGTAGAAGCGCATATGAGCAGAGCTTACAGCATTCTTAGACAAAAAATCAAACCGTCTGATCAATTATAAACTTAATATACAACCACATACTCAACACCCCTATCACAAAAATGAGAATAAACCACAGAAATATTTTGAGAGTTTTGGACATAAATGAAGAAACGAAATACAAAATTAACAATATTTTAAGGATTAAAAAAGAAAAAACCACATAATCATGTTACTCTAATGTTAATTATTTTTCAAGTCTTAAGCAGGTCTTAATAAATAATTAGACTTATACCTGACTAAACTTAAGTATTATAGCTTACATTTGACCATTATTTTATTTTTGATTGTCCGCTTTTATTCATATTTAGTTGACATTTCGATAAAAATCAATTATTTGCCCCTAACCCTATAGGGTGTAATTGATTTTCTTCCACCCTTTAGGGCATGGGGTAAAAGAAGAAAAATCAACTTAATTTATTATGAATAAAATCCGAGACACATACTATATTTTATGACAAAACGCAAACACAAACGCACTTCTACAAAACCTTCAGAAAAGTTTTCCCAACATATTCTCAACATCCTTAGAAAA
>CAYMXD010000055.1:0-9201 GCA_964394095.1 uncultured Mesohalobacter sp.
AATGGCAACAACAAGTGATATTAGAAATGGATTATGCATTAGGTATAATCATGACATCTATAAAATCGTAGAGTTTCTCCATGTTAAACCTGGTAAAGGTCCGGCTTTTGTGAGAACTAAACTTAAAAGTGTAACCACTGGAAAAGTAGTCGAGAATACATTTTCAGCTGGTCATAAAATTGATGATGTTCGTGTAGAAACGCATAAATTTCAATATTTGTACACTGATGGTGAATTCTATCATTTCATGAATCAGGAAGACTACAGTCAAATCAGATTATTAGAAGCAGCCTTAGACATGCCCGGACTTCTCAAAGAAGGAGAAGTTGTCACTGTGATTATAAACACTGAAGACAACGAACCACTTTCTGTTGAAATGCCACCACATGTTATTTTAGAAGTCACCCATACCGAGCCTGGCGTGAAGGGCAATACCGCTACTAATGCTACAAAGCCCGCTACTGTGGAAACCGGTCATGAAGTAAATGTACCTCTGTTTATCAATGAAGGTGATAAAATAAAGGTTGAAACAGAAAAAGGGACTTACAAGGAACGTATAAAAGAATAAGACATTGGATTTCCCAAAACCTTACACCTTAAAAACTATTGCAGATATCATTGATGCAAAACCCGTTGGTGATGAAGATTTTCAAATCACCGGCATGAACGAAATTCATGTCATTAAGCCTGGTGAAATTGTTTTTGTTGACCATCCCAAATATTATGATAAAGCCTTACATTCTAAAGCCAGTGTCATCCTCATAAATAAAGAAGTAGAGTGTCCTGAAGGCAAAGCCCTTTTAATTTCTGATGATCCATTTAGAGACTTTAATACGTTGACAGATTTTTTCAATCACTTTAAGAAAGCTGAAAAGAACATTAGCGATTCTGCTCGTATAGGAAAAGGCACAATAATTCAGCCTAATGTATTTATAGGGCATGATGTGAAAATTGGTAAGAATTGTGTGATTCACCCCAACGTGAGTATTTACGATGGTGTTGAGATAGGAGATAATGCCATTTTACATTCAGGTGTAGTTTTAGGGGCGGACGCATTTTATTATAAAAACAGACAAACTCATCACGACAAACTAAAATCGGGCGGTAGCGTAATCATTGAAAATGACGTCGAACTTGGTGCCAACACGACTATAGATAAAGGAGTAACAGCCAATACCATAATCAAAGCTGGAACAAAAATTGACAACCAGGTGCAAATTGGTCACGATACAATTGTTGGAGAACGCTGTATTATTGCAGCTCAGGTTGGTATAGCCGGCTGTGTTATCGTTGAGGATGAAGTTACCATCTGGGGACAGGTTGGTATCGCCAGCGGTTTAATTATAGGAAAAAAGGCTGTAATTTTGGCTACTTCCGGCATAAGCAAGGACTGTAAACCGGGTGTAACTTATTTTGGAGCACCAGCATCTGATGTAAGAAAAAAATACAGAGAATTAGCATCGGTGAGTAAGTTGCCTGAAGTCCTCTCAAAACTAAAAAAACTTATTTAAAAATGTCCTATAAGCAATTTGTTATTGATTTTTTATGTTCAGACTACTACAAAGACAAATCAATTTTTGAAGACTATATTCACCCTAAAGTAGAAATAAATTGGAAGAGTAGCCATGGATTTTCAAAATTCAATTATGATGAATTTTTTGAAATTGTCACAAATATGGGAAAAAGCTTTATCAGTATTACTGCTGAAATCAGTCATGCCATAGCAGAAGACACTCAAGTGGCGGTTCGATTTAACTACGATGTAGAAACCTTAGAACATCCTGATAGCTTGCCCCTTGCCCATTTTATGAGCATTTGGGAGATAGCAGATAACAAAATCCATAAAATTTACTTGATGAGTCATGCTGCAGATGAGAATACAGAAAATATAGCCTCTTATCTAGAGACCTAAATAGTTGTGCTAAAAGACACTTAATTGCTTTAAGTTATCACTAAAAAAAATTACTTTTGTCTAAATTTAAAATAAGATTATGAGCGTTTTAGTTAATAAAGATTCAAATATAATTGTACAAGGTTTTACCGGTAGTGAAGGTACATTTCATGCCGAACAGATGATTGAATACGGTACCAATGTTGTTGGTGGTGTTACTCCCGGTAAAGGGGGAACAACACACCTTGACAGACCTGTATTCAATACTGTAGAAGAAGCTGTAAAGGAAGTCTCAGCAGATACGAGTATAATTTTTGTGCCACCAGCTTTTGCAGCAGACGCCATTATGGAAGCCGCCGATGCCGGCATAAAAGTAATAATTACAATTACAGAAGGTATTCCGGTATCTGATATGATAAAAGCTTCTAATTTCATCCAAGACAAAGACTGTAAGTTAATAGGCCCTAACTGTCCGGGCGTGATTACACCTGGTGAAGCTAAGGTTGGCATAATGCCTGGCTTTGTCTTTAAAAAAGGGAAAGTTGGTATTGTTTCCAAATCAGGCACCTTAACTTATGAAGCTGCCGATCAAGTGGTAAAAGAAGGTTTAGGAATCACAACAGCTATTGGTATAGGCGGAGATCCTATTATAGGTACAACCACCAAAGAAGCCGTTGAACTTTTAGTGAATGATCCTGAAACTGAATGTGTAGTTATGATTGGAGAAATTGGAGGTCAATTGGAAGCAGAAGCCGCAAAATGGTACAAAGACAGTGGAAGCAATAAACCTGTTATAGGCTTTATAGCCGGCGAAACTGCTCCCGCAGGACGAACCATGGGGCATGCCGGTGCCATTGTTGGTGGAAGTGAAGACACAGCTCAGGCCAAAAAGAAAATATTAAAAGACAGTGGAATTCATGTTGTAGACTCTCCTGCAGAAATAGGAAAAAAAGTAGCTGAGGTTTTTACAGCTTAATTTTAAACTTCATATAACATTAAAAAAGCCCGGTTCTACCGGGCTTTTTTATCTCTAACATGGACAATAATTATACCACACCCTGCGCCATCATAGCATCAGCTACTTTTACAAAGCCAGCAATATTAGAACCCTTAACGTAGTCTATATAGCCATTTTCCTGCTTACCGTATTTCACACAAGACTCGTGAATACTTTCCATGATGTCTTTTAGCTTTTTATCAACCTCCTTTGAAGTCCAGCCGTAACGCATGGCGTTCTGAGTCATTTCCAGACCGGAAGTGGCCACACCACCGGCGTTGGCTGCTTTTCCGGGTGCAAATAATATGCCTGCCTCTTTAAAAACATGTACAGCATCAGAGGTACACGGCATGTTTGCACCTTCTGCAATTAATAATATGCCATTTTCAACGAGTTTTTCTGCATGCTCTTGACACAACTCATTTTGGGTAGCGCAAGGAAAAGCCAAATCCGCTTCTATCATCCATGGCACAATACCTTCGTGAAACTTAGCATGAGGATATTCATTTAAATATTCTTTTATACGTCCACGTCTGTTGTTTTTAAGATCTTTAATAAAGCTTAATTTATCCATATCTATGCCATCAGGGTCATACATACAGCCCTGAGAGTCTGACATGGTCAACACTTTCACACCTAATTCAATAGCTTTCTCTGCTGCATACTGCGCCACATTTCCGGAACCGGATATTAGAGCTGTTTTTCCACTTAAAGACGCTCCCTTAGTCTTCAGCATACTTTGTGCAAAATAAATAGTCCCATAACCTGTAGCTTCGGGTCTAATCATCGATCCTCCAAAGGATAATCCCTTACCGGTAAGAATACCATTGAATTCATTTTGAAGTCTTTTGTATTGCCCGAACAAATAACCTATTTCTCTGGATCCTACGCCGATATCTCCCGCAGGCACATCGGTATCTTTACCAATATGTTTATATAATTCTGTCATAAAACTCTGACAAAAGCGCATCACTTCAAAATCGGATTTGCCTTTCGGGTCAAAATCTGAACCGCCTTTTCCTCCACCAAGCGGTAGTGTTGTCAAACTGTTTTTAAACACTTGCTCAAAGGCCAAAAACTTAAGTACACTTAGGTTAACAGTTGGATGAAATCTTAAGCCCCCTTTATATGGCCCAATGGCTGAATTCATTTGAACACGATAGCCCTTATTAACACGAACTTTATTATTATCATCTAACCAAGTTACTCTAAACATGATGACCCGCTCTGGCTCTGTCATTCGCGTAAGCAATTTGTGGCCTTTATATTGGGGATTTTCGTTTTCATACGGTATTACAGCCTCCGCAACTTCCTCAACGGCTTGAATGAATTCAGGTTCATTAGGATTTCGCTTTTCAACTGACTTGACAAATTTTTCAATTTTTGATTTCATTATTATGAATTTAATAAAAAATTATATGTATTTTGATAATATGCAAATATAAATTAATTTTAGCGTCTACAATTAAAAATTTAATAATTATAAACGACAATCTTATGTACTTTTATAATCAAATAAGTCTTAATTTAACCTCTTTACCATATGGGTGTTATTAGAAAAATTATGCGATTTCAGAAATTTAACCCCTAAAATTATGGAACACTAAAGTACTCTTATAAATTGACGATAATTTTGTTTAAAATAGTTTATCAAATTTTCTGAAAAAATATCACTAAAGCGTCAATATTACTTTCATTTATACCAAAGTGTATGCATGCCCAATAATGTAAAATAGCAAAATCAAATCTTAGAAAATTAAAGCGTTAGTATCTTTTTATTCGATTTTTAAATTATATTGCTTTCATTGCAATAATGTATAATAAAATCATTTCATCAGAAGTTATATACCCATGAAGAAATTAGTGTTGCTTTTTTTTGTGAGTCACTGTTTTATAATAAATGCTCAAGATTTTACTGATCAATGGACGGGTTATTTCTCTTATTTAGACATTAGAGACATTTCTATTGGCAATGACAGGATAATTGCAGCTGCACAAAACGCCTTATTTCAATATAACCCTATTGCTCAAACTAATTTGAAAACAGACGCCATTAATGGTCTTGAAGGTAGCGATATTTCAGCAATTCATTATTCTGAAGCATTTAACCTCACTTTGATTGGTTATGAAAATGGATTGATTCAAGTTATTTTAGAAAATAATGGACAGGTTTTCACAGTCGTAGATATTTTAAATAAAATTACGATCGCCCCAGATAATAAGCGTATTAATCATTTTTTAGAATTTGAAGACAAAGTTTTTATTTCAACAGCGTTTGGAGTTGCTGAATATAACCTGGCTAATCTGGAGTTTGGTGATTCTTTTTTTATAGGTGAAAACGGAAGTGATATTGAAGTTACGCAAACAGCGGTATTTAATTCTGAAGTTTATGCGGCAACCAGGGAGGGCTCAATAAGATTTGCAAATGTTTATGACCCTAATATTGTAGATTTTGATGTTTGGCAGACCATAGCCAATACCAGCTGGAGAGGTATAGTGAATTATAATGGAAGCTTACTGGCAATGAGAAACGACAATAGGCTTTTTGCTATTGAAAACAATAATTTGAATTTTGTAAGGCAGTTTCCGGCACCATTTAGACAACTAATTTCTAATCAAGACCATTTAATTATAGTTACCAAAAATAGTGTACATATATTAGATGAACAGCTGAATGAAATTGGTTTAATTGATGCTCTTTTTGATAATGAAACTGACTTGGACACCAATTTCAATTCTGCAAGGATACTCAATGACGAATTGTTTATTGGAGATTCAGAACTTGGACTACTTCAAATTGAAAATTTTAATACGAGCACTTTTTCAAGCGTAAGTCCGGATGGCCCAATTCTAAACAGGGTGTTTAGCATCACCGGGTTTGAAGACGAACTATGGATAGCCTATGGCGAATACAGCCAATTTTTCAACCCATTTCCACTCAACAGCCGTGGAATCAGTCATTACACGGGTGAAAGCTGGTCTAATTTAACTTTTGACGACTTACAGGAAACCAGAGAAATAGCCGATATTACAGTTGATATTAACAATCCGAACAAAGTGTATCTTTCAAGTTATTTTGATGGATTGGTCATATTAGAAGATGAACAAGTCGTTGATATTTTAAATGCTACAAACTCTGGGATAGAGAATACAGTAGATTCAAGTGAACAACCTATACCAGGAGACACAAGAATTGGTGCTGCAGCATTTAACAATCAGGGGGATCTGTACTTTAGTAATTCTATTACTGAAGATCCTTTGAAAAGACTATCAGGAAATAACCAAATAAATGTAGTAGATTTATCTGATGCCCTTATTGAACCCTTTGGAACAAGTTCAGCTAAAGTTATTGCTGATGAGGCAGGCAATGTTTATTTGGCTACATTCAGGTATGGAATCTTTGGCTATCAAACAGCAACAGGTAATGTGGGCAAAATTGCTCGAGATGTAGATGGTGTAGATTTACCGGAAGTTTTTGATCCTAATCCGGCTATTACAGCCATGGAATTTGATAACAATAATCGCCTATGGATTGGCACAGCAGAAGGGCTTCGTGTGGCTTTCAATCCTCAAGCCATGTTTGAAGAGGATACACAACTCAATGTCTCCCCTATTATTTTTTTAGAAAACGGCGTCGCCCAAGAACTCCTTTTTCAACAATTTATAACGGACATCAAAACTGATGGTGCTGGTAACATGTGGATATCTACAGCAGATTCAGGAGTGTTTCAAGTCAATTCTACAGGACAGGACATCTTAAATATTTTTAATCAGGACAATTCACCTTTACCATCTAATAGTGTCATTAGCATTGAAATTAATGGTGAAACCGGTGAAGTTTATTTTGGCACAAACCGAGGCCTAGTATCCTACCAAAGTCGAATAACAGATGGTGTTGATAATTTAGAAAATGTAAGAGTATTCCCAAATCCTGTAAAGCCTGAATATTCAGGTTTAGTGACCATCGATGGCCTTACGGATAATGCTAATGTTAAAATTACAGACATTACCGGAAATCTTGTGCATGAAGAATTTGCTTCCGGAGGCACTGTTCAGTGGGATACCCGAGCATTTGGTAAACACAAAGTTGCTTCAGGAGTCTATATGGTCATCATAACCAGCGAAGACCAATTAGAAACAAAAACAACCAAAATTATGATCATCAGGTAATGTTTCTAAAAACTCAAGGCATTGTCATTTCCAGCATCAAATATCGTGACAGCGACTTGATTGTAAAGTGCTACACAAAATCTCATGGGAGTATTAGTTTTATGGTGAAAGGAGTTTTAAAATCAAAAAAAGGAAAATTTAGATCCTCAATGTTTCAAATTTTAAGTTTGATTGATATTGAAATGCAATACAGAAACAAAGGTCAGCTTGAGTATTTCAAAGAAGTCCGTACTCAACACCCGCTAAACAATTTACAAAGCGATATGTATAAATCTTCAATTGCTATGTTTTTAGCAGAAGTTTTAAGGTCTGTTATTTTTGAAGAAGAGCAAAATGAAAAACTTTTCGAATTTATACATAGTAGTATCTTATACTTAGACCAGTCTGACAATTTTGCTAATTTCCATTTGTCGTTTCTCACCAAATTATGTTCTTTTATAGGATTTTCTCCACATTTACCTGAAAGTGAAAACGACATTTATTTCAATCTATATGAAGGCTTTTTTGAACATCAAGAAAGTGCATATTCAATGACTATAGAAAATTCGAGTATACTGAAACAACTCATAGAAACAGAAATGCAACAAAGTCATTTGATTAAGATGAATAAAATACAAAGGTTAGCAATTTTAAAACTCTTGATGAGCTACTTCGAATTACATATCGAAAGTTTTAAAAAACCCAAATCTTTAGACGTGATTGAAAGCGTATTTAGCTAGACGGGTACCATTCTAAGAGCTCTACTTCAATTTCATTGTTTTGTGTATTTATAATCCTTTTAAATTTTTCAACATCAAAATAATGAGTTTCTTCATCTTTCTTACCTCTATAATGGTAAGGCAAAACCTTTTGGGGTTTGAATTCTAAAGTGGCTTCAGCAGCCGCATCCGGCGTCATGGTGTAAGGCAAATTCATACAAATAAAGGCCAAATCTATATTTTCTAGGCTTCTCATTTCAGGAATATCTTCAGTATCCCCACTAATGTATACTTTATAGTCGTTTTGAGACATCACATAGCCATTCCCCCTACCCTTCACGTGAAAATTTTGCCGTCCTTCGGTAATATTGTACATGGGTATGGCCTCAATATCAAATCCATGAAACTTGAAAGACTTGCCATTGTCGAGAATTTTAGTTTTAGACTGTAAGTTTTCAGTCATTTGTTCATAAACCGCCTTAGGAGCAACAATATCGTATGCCTGGTCCACTTGACTCAAAGTTTTTACATTAAAGTGATCGCCGTGAATATCGGTAATTAAGACCAAACTTGGTGCAGGAAGCCCCTCAAAAGCCTGCAAGCCTCCAACAGGATCTACGTACACCACCTCATCGCCCCATTGCATCACAAAAGTGGCGTGCTGTATCGGGGTTAATTCGAATGGCATTTTGCTCTCTTTTTCTGTTGATGTCTGCTTTCCTGAAGTTTTCTGAGTGGTTTCTCGATTAACATCTTTAGATTCTTTCTTACAAGAAACTAAAAACAGGACGATAAGACCTAAAGAAATAATTTTTTTCATAGCGCAATGTTTATTTTCAAAAATACACCAAAAATGCAGATTAGGTCTTGAGGTTTTTAAGATTGCTTTAAGAAATGAACCAAGAGTATAGTAAGTAGCAGTTCCTAGATATAAGATAAAATGCCTTTTTGCCTTAGCAATATAAAAATCAGACGCTCTATAAAAAACAGATTAAATCACGGCTTAGGCTTTTTCTAAAATCTAATGTTCACAACTCACCAAGAGAGTTGATAACATTATTTTCTAAGGGGGTATAAGCCCTTGAAGGATATAAAACAAAGCTTCGTTATGAGCCTTACAGATGCAAAAGTCCGATCGCTTCAGAAATCTATCGTCATTAAATTAAAAAAGCTCCTACAATTAGACGGATATGAATCCGACGCTCTATAAAAAAACCCTCATCTCTGAGGGCTTTGCTGTAGCGAGGAGCAGAATCGAACTGCCGTCTCCGCCAAAGGACGGACAGCCCGCCAGCGGCGGGGATATGAATCCGACGCTCTATAAAAAAACCCTCATCTCTGAGGGCTTTATTGTAGCGAGGAGCAGAATCGAACTGCCGTCCGCCTCAGGCGGATATGAATCCGACGCTCTATAAAAAAACCCTCATCTCTGAGGGCTTTGCTGT
>CAYMXD010000056.1:0-9162 GCA_964394095.1 uncultured Mesohalobacter sp.
AGATTGATATCACAGCGCAAAGTCAAAAAATTGCAAATAACAATTTAGATTTAGCCACAAAACAATACCGAGAAGGTATTATTTCTATTGTAGATCGGCTCACGGCAGAAAATGACCTTTACAAGGCAAGCCTACAGCATGTTCAAAACATCATCAATCAGCGTCAATCAGCTATTGATGTTCTGATAGCAACAGGTGCATTATTGGAACAAATCGAAAAAAATTAAACAAAAATGAAGCATAAACTAATCTTGATATGCCTTTTGGTTTTGATGCTGTCTTGTGGTAAAAAGACAGAAAACCAAATCAAAGGTAAAATAGAACGCGAACAAATTGCAGTAACCAGCAAAATTCCTGGTCGAATTGTCAAACTTTACGTCAGTGAAGGCCATCAAGTCAAAAAAGGGGATACCTTAGCTTTTTTGGATTCACCAGAAGTAGATGCCAAAAGGGCTCAAGCTCTTGGTGCACTTACCAGTGCCGAAGCTCAATATAATATGGCTGTAAGAGGCGCTTCTGTAAATCAACTTCAGCAACTTGAAGCCAAGCGTTCTGCACTTAAAGAACAATTTGCTTTTGCAGAAAAATCCTTAAAACGCTTAGAGAATTTAGTTAAAGATTCTTTGGTGCCCCAGCAATCTTATGACGAAACTTACGCAAAATATCAAGGTGCAAAATCTCAGCTTATGGCGGTAAATGCAGAAATAGCAGGTGTAAAAAACGGTGTTAGAATAGAACAGCAAACCATGGCATTAGGGCAAAAAGAACGTGCTCAAGGCGCGCTAAATGAAGTTGAGGTTGCAGAAAAAGAGCTTTATGTCATTGCCCCACAAGATATGTCTATCGAAACTTGTACACTTCAAGTTGGTGAGTTGGCTTTGCCGGGTTATACGCTTTTTAGTGGATATTTAAGCGATAGTACTTATTTTAGGTTTTCAATTCCCGAAAGTCAGTTAGATGACTTCTCGATTGGTGAAGAAAAAGAGGTGAAGGTTTTTTATAATGACCAAACGATTAAAGGTAAAGTAAACAGCGTCAAACAATTAGGTGCTTATGCTAATATTGCTACCGCCTACCCGGACTATGAAATTCAACAGGCTTTGTTTGAAGTGAAAATTTTACCCCAAGATATTCAGCAAGCTCAATCTTTATATACAAAAGCTACCGTCTTGGTATCTATAAAATAACGGATTAAAAGCACTAAAATGGCAACATTTAAGCCTCCTAAATACATAAAAGCATGAAAAATTTTTCAGAACTGATCAAAAGAGAATTCAGCTTGTTTTGGAAAAATAAGATTCTACGCTTGCTTTTTATAGGTGCGCCTTTGTTGTATGGTATTCTATTGGGTTTTGTTTATGGAAAGGGTAAAGTGACCAACCTGCCCATTATCGTAGTAGATGAAGACCAAAGTGAAATGAGCTCAAAAGCTATACAAATGTTTCACGACAACGAAATTTTGGATGTGGCAACAATACGTTATGACCAAATAGGCCTATCAAAACTCATTATTGAATCTGAAGCCAGTTCTGTTGTTATCTTTCCGAAAAATTTTGAAAAAGATGTGCTGACCAAAAAATACCCGGAAATTATAACCATTGTTAATACTGCTAATGTACTGACCGCCAATTATGCTTCCAGTGCTATTCAGCTTTGCTTGGGAACGTTTAAAGCTGGTGTTGAGATAGAAACGCTCAGAAAAAAAGGGACGCCGGAGGCCCTTTTGATGTCCAGCTACGAACCTTTCAAAACTACTTTTGTTAAAAAAAATAACCGCAGTACAAACTATATGTACTTTTTATGGCCGGGTGTTTTGGCTACAGTTTTGCAGCAGGTTTTACTTTTAGGCTTGGCGCTTTCTTTTGCTTCAGAATATGAAAACGGGACATTTGTAGAGCTTTCTAAAAAAAGTAAAACCATTTTTAATATGTTGATGGTCAAAATAATACCCTATCTTATTTTGAGTTTTGGGGTATGGATCATGTATTGGTTATTTGCAATTTGGTTTAGAGTACCCTTTAATAATAATTTATTGGCTTTAACCTTAGTCGCGGGTGTTTTTGTGCTTTCAGTGAGTTTTCTCGGTATATTGGTCAGTTCGGTTATTCCTAATCAATTGAAAGCTACAGAAGTTTTGATGGTTATAGCCACGCCAAGCTTTATATTGAGTGGTTTTACATGGCCATTAAGTCAAATGCCCGTCTGGGTGCAGTACATTGCCGATGTTATTCCATTGACTCACTTTTTAAAAGCCTTTAGAATTTTGATGGTAGAACAAGGAACGCTTTCCCAAACCGGACCATTCATTTTAAACATGGTTTATATCGCTGTGTTGTGTGCGTTTTTAGCGTATATTTCACTTTTTTATAAACGAAAAAAATACCTGAAAAGCGCTTCCTGAAATTTATTTATAAATCTGGATTTAAGATAGATAATGCTTAAAATTTAACCTTATGAACGCGATCATCGCCAGCACATCAACCCTACACGGGAGTGCGTATTTAGAATATTTACGACCTGTATTGACTTCTCATTTTAAAGATGTCAATCAGATTTTATTTGTACCTTATGCGAGACCTTCAGGCTTAACTTACGAGGAATATACGGCTAAAGCCATAGAAGGTCTGGAATTTTTAGAAATAGAAGTCAAAGGCATTCATGAGTATGCATCACCAGTTGAGGCCCTAAGATCAGCTCAGGCTATTTTTGTTGGCGGCGGCAATACCTTTTTGTTAGTCAAAACCCTTCACGAATTGGGGTTGATGGATATTTTACGAGAAAAAGTTCTTGACGGCACAGCTTATCTCGGTACCAGTGCCGGCAGTAATATTTGCGGAATAAATATGCAAACCACCAATGATATGCCGATTGTGATGCCGGCTTCATTTGAAACTTTAGGCGTGATCCCTTTTAACATCAATGCGCATTATATTGAGCCAAATCCCAAATCTAAACATAAGGGCGAAACGCGTCGAACACGCATCAAAGAGTTTCAGGTGTTTAATGATATTAATGTTATTGGTTTAAAAGAAGGCAGTTGGCTGGAAGCTAAGGGCAACAACATTACGCTTAGAGGTGATTTAGATGCGGTCTGGTTTGAGCCTGGAAAAACACCCGTAAACCTAAATGAACATACGGTGTTATCATAGTTCTTTCTTTAAGCCGTGATAAATATTATAGTAAAAAGTAGAGTATGTTTTTATGAAATGGTAATTTTATATAATTAATACTAAAATTAATGTTGCTAAATATATAAAAAAATTACTGTCGTATGAAGTGTACGCCTATTTATTAGAGGAATTGTATGACAATATTCCTAAAAGTAAGACAGCTATAAAGATTGAAGTTTCGAGGCTTATTAAGGCCTCAAATTTCATATCAGCCAAAATACGCTTTCGATTGGTTAAAAAATGACATCGTTGAAATCATGTAGAATTTCTAAATCAAATTGAATTGTACAATAATCATATAAGAGTAGCTTTCCATTGGTTCCAACTCTGCCGCTGGCCAAACCTACTCATGGTGGGCTTAGCTCAAATTTTATTTAAGTACGCCTTCTTGCCGGCTTTTAAATTGCCATCTGTGCTTAGTATTTTTGATTTTAGTTTGCTTTGTTTTTCAATTATTCTCGTCACCGCTTCGGGAAATATCATCAACGATATTTATGATATCGATACAGATTTTGTCAACCAACGCCCGCGCCCTTTAGCTCAACATAAAATCGGAATGGCCAAAGCTTATATTGCATATGTATTGTTCAATGCTTTGGCTATTTTATTGGTCTTATATTTAAGTGTAATATTTGAAGATTATACTTTGATATTAATTGTTCTTGGCGTTATTCTTTTGTTATTTCTTTATGCTAAATATCTTAAAGCAGTTCCGATTGTAGGAAATGTGTTAGTGAGTGTTTTAGTGAGTCTTTCTTTTCTTTTGGTGGTTTATGTTGAATTTCGGTTAACTAAAAACTTTCACATGCCAGCCGAGATAAAACATTGGCTCATAGGTTATGCTACTTTTGCCTTTTGGGCAAACCTGAACCGGGAGTGGATAAAAGATGTTTTAGACCTTAAAGGCGATTATGCACAGGGGATTTCAACATTGCCGATTTTGCTGGGTAGACACAGAATGAACAGATTGATTTTCGCTTCAACTTTATTTTTGATGTTTGCACTCCTTGCAGGTGTTAAATTTTATGTTCAGCCCCACCTGTTCTTCATTCTATATCTTACCTTTGGAATATGCGTGCCTTTGTTTTACGTGTTATTCCTCATTTATAAAAAGGAATTAAAGGTCAATTACAACATGCTGAGTCGGCTATACAAAATCGTGATGCTGATTGGAGTTTTAAGTTTAATATTGTTTCAATTATGAGAGGTTTAGAAAAATACAACATCATTTTGGCCTCAGGTTCGCCCAGGCGTCAGCAATTTTTAAAAGATTTAGACATTCCTTTTCAGGTCAAGTTAAAACCCGTTGAGGAACACTTTCCGGATCAGCTTCACAAAGCTGAAATCCCTGAATATTTAGCCAAGCTCAAAGCTGATGCGTACACCGATTTGAAGTTGGATGACATCATCATTACAGGCGATACCATAGTATGGCATAAGGATAAAGCTCTAAATAAACCCACAGACCGAAATCAAGCATTCGAGATGATTTCGTCTCTGCAAAACAGCTGGCATCAAGTCATTAGTGCGTTTTGCTTAAAAACTTCAGACAAGTGTATTGTAAAAAGCGATACCACAGAAGTGTTTTTTGAAAAGCTATCTAACGAAGATATATGGCATTATATCGACCATTACAAGCCTTTTGATAAAGCCGGTGCATACGGTATTCAGGAATGGATAGGGCAGGTGGGGATTTCAAAAATTAAAGGCTCGTATTTTAACGTGATGGGGTTTCCCACGCATTTATTTTATGATACGCTAAAAAATTTGATTAATAATGAATAGAATACCAATAATTATAGCTGCAACTCTTGGGATGCTCATTTTTTCATGCCAAACTTCAACTGAACCTAAAAGCGATAACACGATTGATAACGTTAATAAGCCATCGTTCGACTTATCAGAAGAATTTAAACAGCATTGGTTTGACGGTAAGGCTGAAATTGCCAGCTATAATCTCTCCCAAATGCGTTACGGCGAGGCACGGAAAGGCCAAGCCGTCTTGATTTTCGTAAAAGAGCCTTTTTTGAAAGATGAGCAAGTGAAAGCCAATTCTTCTTCAGACTTGAGTTTTGATGTCATGAAACTCAATGCCACCAAAACATTCAATACCGGAATTTACCCCTACAGCATTATGCAAAGCACCTTTTCGCCCTTATCTGTTGATGAGTACCCCGTAAAAGTCAGTGCTTCTACCCAAGAATGGTGCGGGCAGACCTATATGCAACTCAATAATCGAGAAAAATTTGAAATGAAATCACATTCTTATTTTGAAGGTGAAGCCGACCGGAATTTTAGCTTGAATAAGCAAGCCTTAGAAAACGACATCTGGATTAAATTGAGAATTGCTCCTAAGCAGCTTAAAACCGGTAAAATGAAAGTTATCCCTGACTTTTCTTACTTAGGTTTAAACCATCAACCCATAAAAGCCTATCAGGCCAATTTAAGTCAAACTGTAAATCGAGATACTTTAGTAACTACATTGAAATACAACGACTTAGATAGAGCTTTAAAGATATTTCAGTCTGCTGAATTTCCTTATACCATTTTAAAATGGCAGGAGATAGGCGAGAACACTGAAGATATTACAGAAGCTACTCTACTAAAATCTATGCGATTAAAATACTGGAATAAAAATGCAAATAAATTTTCTTCCCTTAGAGATAGTTTGAAATTAAACTAAATTTGCATGAAAATAATACACTTCAATGAAAACATTTTTTGAAAATAATTTAATAGAAGTCATTACCACTTTAGTTATTATTGTTGCGCTTATTATCTTGAGATGGTTGTTCAGGAAAGCCGCCTACAGCATTGCAAAACGCCGTGAGGTAAATGTTCAGCGTACGGTATTGATGGTGAGGTATATCAATACCTTGGCAACTTTTTTAGTATTGTTTGCCATATTGCTGATTTGGGGTGTTGAGCCTAATCAGGTAGGCGTGCTGTTTTCTTCAGTGTTCGCGGTGATTGGGATTGGGTTGTTTGCGATTTGGTCGATTTTGAGTAATGTCACTGCAGGAGTGATTTTGTACTTTTATTACCCTTTTAAAATAGGGGATAAGATAAAAATTTTGGACAAAGATTTTCCTGTAGAAGAAGCTGTAATTGAGGATATTCAAGCATTTCAGCTGCACCTCAGAACAGATAAAGGCGAATTGATTACCTACCCCAATAATCTAATTTTACAGAAGTCTATTGCTAAGATTGAAGAGTAGTTAATTTGAATATTGATTAGTGTAACAATGCTAAAAATGTATCAATGTAGCAATGTATTAATTGTGTATTGTACATTTAACCTCATAAACCCATAAACTTCTAACCTCATAACCTTATAAACTAATTTGATAATTTGAAAATGTGATGATTTGAAAATGTATTAATTTGAGTATGTGTTAATTTGAAGATTTGAAAACTTATTCACTAATAAACTTATAACTCTTCGACTAAGCCTGTATTGAGCCCGGCGAAATGCTCAGGGCAGACCTCAAAGTCCCTAAACCCCTAAACTCATAAACTCATAAACTCATAAACTCATAACCTTATAAACTCATAAACTTATAACCTCATAACCTCATAAACCCCTAAACAAATTTGATAATATGTTATAGGTGTAATATCATGCAACAGCAGTGTTAATAATTCCATTTTCTTAAACTTAACAGTAAGGTAAACCCATTTGCAAGGACTATACTTATGTTTGATTTTAAAATTATTCTATGCAAGATATACCGAAAAAACACCGAGATATAGATTGGTTGAGTTTCAATCACAGAGTTTTACAGGAGGCTCAGGATGCTAAAAACCCCTTGTATGAACGGCTTAAGTTTCTTGCTATTTTTTCTTCAAACCTCGATGAATTTTTTAAAGTTCGTGTTTCACAACTTCGCCAAATTAAGAAAATAGATAAGTCTCATCGTAAACATTTGGCATTAAAACCCAATAAAACTCTCAAAGAGATTTTAAGGATTGTTGAAGCACAGCAAGAAGAATTCGGGAATATATTTTACAATCAATTATTACCTGAGCTCCGTTCACATGGTATTGAAATTCTGACCAATGAAAAGTTTGAAACTGTAAATAATGATAAACTAAAATCCTATTTTAAAACTAATATTGAACATTTGCTTACGCCTAAAATTCTGAAAAGTGACGATAAAACCACTGCTTTTTTAGAAAATGAAGCCTTGTATATTCTTGTAGATTTTGGAGAAGAAGATTGTTTTGGCTTGGTGAATATCCCTAATGAGCTACAGCGATTTGTTGTTGTTGAACAAGCTGAAAATACCAGTAAAATTGCCTTTATTGATGATATGATTAGGCACCATATCCCTTTGCTCTTTAAAAAGTATAAATGCAAAAATACTTATGAAATAAAGCTTTCTCGAGATGCAGAATTATATATTGAAGATGAATTTGAGGGCGTACTTAAGGAAAAAATCTTAGAATCCCTTTCAAAACGTGATACAGGTCAGGCCACACGATTGTTATACGACCAAAATATCCCTAAACCTCAACTCAAATTTCTTAAGCATTATTTTAAACTTGGCAAAGTTGATCTGATGCCAGGTGGTAGATATCATAATTTCAAAGATTTTTCCAGCTTACCAAATCCATTAGACAATAAAACCCTTCAGTTTGAAGATTTAGAACAAATTCCACATAAATTACTAAGCAGCTGCGATGATGTTTTTTCAGCCTTAAAGGCCAAAGACCATTTGGTGCACTATCCCTATATGTCCTTTAGTGCTGTTGAAAACTTTGTAAAGCAAGCCGCTGAAGATGAACAGGTTAAATCGATTAAAATCTCTTTATATCGCATTGCTAAAACTTCAAAATTAACATCTTATCTCCTTAAAGCCTTAAGTCGTGGAAAAAAACTCACTATATTTATTGAAGTTAAAGCTCGATTTGACGAACAAAACAATTTAGAGTGGGGAAAACGCTTTGAAAACAAAGGAGCTCAAGTCATTTATAGTTATCCTAAAATAAAAATTCACTCTAAAATATTGTTAGTCAGTCGGCAGGAATTAGAAAAAGTTCGACACTATGCTTACATAGGTACAGGAAATTTTAACGCAAAAACATCCAAAATATATGCTGACCATGGTTTGTTTACAGCCGATAAAAAAATAACTCAAGAACTCGAAAGTGTGTTTCAAGTTATTGAAGGTAAATTGATCATTCCAAATGTAAAAAAATTGATGGTCTCTCCGTTCAATACCCGAAAACGTTTTGATAAACTGATTCAAAAAGAAATAGATCAGGCCAAATTGGGTAAACCTGCAACAATAGTAGCCAAGATGAATAGCCTTGAGGATGAAGATATAATCAAATTGCTCTATAAAGCTTCAAAAAGTGGCGTTGATGTCCGGCTCATAGTAAGAGGATTTTGTTGTTTAGTTACGGGCATCGATGTAAGCGAAAATATAACAGTTACCAGCATTTTAGATCGATTTTTAGAACACGGTCGTATTTATCAATTTTACCATGAGGGCAAAGAAAAACTTTACATAGGGAGTGCCGACTGGATGACACGCAATTTAGACAAGCGAATTGAAGTCCTGACACCTATAAAAGATAAAGACCTTAAAGAAGAACTTCAAGCTATTTTACAACTGCAATGCCAAGACAATATGAAAGCCAGAATTATCGACAAAAACCGAACAAACTCCTATGTGCAGCAAAAGGAAGATGAACCACAAATACGTTCGCAAATGGCTATTTATGAGTATCTTAAACAAAAACATAAACAGGTCGAAGAATAATAGAATTCCTA
Organism: uncultured Mesohalobacter sp.; assembly: GCA_964394095.1. Taxonomy (GTDB): domain Bacteria; phylum Bacteroidota; class Bacteroidia; order Flavobacteriales; family Flavobacteriaceae; genus Psychroflexus. Next base: position 8,950 of record CAYMXD010000056.1, read on the forward strand.
TTTTGAGTTGTGTAAAGTTTGCAACTTTGCAGCAGTATCATAAAAATAAGCCTATAGAATTTTAATTGTAACTAATCAGGCTACTTTAAGCATTGATAATCAAATTCTTATTTCACTCAAAGACCACAAAACAGCCTGCCGGCCAGGCAGGGAAAAAGCGCAAAGAATCGCAAAGTTATGATTAATAATTATTTACGAATTTGTGGTCTTTGC
>CAYMXD010000057.1:0-4447 GCA_964394095.1 uncultured Mesohalobacter sp.
GGTATTGGATCAAATTATAAATTTAATAATAATATCTCTGCTTTTGCAGGTTTACACAAAGGTTTTGCACCGGCAGGTTTTGTTGAAGATCAAGATCCTGAAGAAAGCTTAAATTTTGAATTAGGAACGCGTTTCAGATATAAAGGTCTAAGTGGTGAAATTATTGGGTTTTACAATGACTACAGTAATATGCTCGGAAGCGATTTAGCTGCAACCGGTGGTGTTGAAGGAAATCTAGATTTATTTAATGCTGGTGAAGTTGATGTAAGTGGTATTGAATTCCAATTGGGTTATGACTTTTTAAAAGACACAAAACATAGCTTACCTTTTAATTTTACTTACACTTATACCAATACCGAATTCAAGACTGCATTTAGCTCACCAATTGGAATTTGGGGTGATGTTGAAGCTGGAGATGAGTTACCTTATATACCAAAACATCAATTTAATTTAGGTTTAGGTTATGGCTATGAGCGTTTTGAATTTAATCTTAATGCTAGATATAGAGATGAATTCAGAACAAATGCTGGCACAGGATCAATTCCACTGGGAAACAAAGTAGAATCGATGTTTTTAGTTGATGCTTCAACATCTTACCAGTTAAATTCAAAATTAAAATTGACTGCTAACATTATTAATTTGCTAGATAATGACTACCTCGCTGCTCGTGTTCCTGCAGGTTTAAGACCAGGGCATCCTTTTGGGATATATGCAGGGTTTCATTTGAGGTTTTAGAATCTGATTTTATAAACTCATACTTAAAAAGAAAAGCGACTCTAATTAGTTATCAAGTCGCTTTTTTGATATGAAAACCTTCGTATTAAAATCATAGTAATTTTTTTTAAACTGATTTAAATCATAAAACAAACCTTTCAAACAGTATATCTTTGTAGCATGTTTGAAAAACAGGTCTATATTAGTTTTTTACTGTGTTTGATTATTGCGTTATTCACTCTTAAATCAGCATTAGTGATGGGCTATTATATTTTTTTTACAGAAGATTTCATTGAAACCTATTGTGTTAATAAAGACAAACCGGAACTAAACTGCGATGGTAAATGCTACCTCTCTGAACTTTTAGACAACAATTCAACTGAAAATGAAAACCAGCAAAAAATGATGCTGGCCTCCTCTTCTGAATTGGTGTTTTATTTTCATGTTGGGCTTGATGAAATTTCGAATTCAAATTTTACCGAGCATACTAAACTTTTTTTTCAAATTCCACAACTCTACACTTTCGATTTTTTAGAAAAGAAAATCAAACCGCCAAAGGACTTGATATAACATACCGTTTGTCGACTTAGGTCTTTTACACAAGTAAATTTAATTAGAACTGCCAAATCTTGCTATGCTTTAGGTGAATATTTAAAGCTATCACTCACAGGCCTATAAAAAGTCTGGTAATTGCTCAGCAGTGGTTTTAGATCACACTTATTCCTAAGCCGACTTGTTTAAAACAATCAAGTTTAATTTTTCAAAAAAATCACTATGAAATCAACATTTTGGGCGCTATGCCTGAGCCTTTGGTTTGGGGTAATGTACGGCCAAACCAAAACTATAGAAATCATTGACAAAGACACAGAAGAACACATTACTGATGTCTTTGCTAAAAATACATCAACACACAATATCATCAGCTCACAAGGCCGCAAGCTGATTTTAAAAATTGGAGAAACTTATCAGATTCAAAAATTAGGTTATAAAACTTTGGAATTAAAAGTTTCAGAAGACACCAAACAACGCATTGCCCTGAGGGCCGTGCCAATTGAATTAGGCGAAGTACTCGTCAGCGGTTCGTTGTTTAATGACCCGGCCATGAGCAAAAGCAGTCCGGATCTGACCAAAAATGTGGTTCAACCCAAAAACATTGCGGATTTATTCAACAATATGGAAGGCTTTGGAATGATAAAACGTGGAAATTATGCCATAGACCCGAGTTTTAGAGCCTCGCAATACGAACAATTGAACATACAATATGATGGTGGCACGAGAGTTATGCACGCCTGCCCCAATCGAATGGACCCCATTACCACACATGTGATCCCGGAAGATATTGAACGGATTGAAGTCATTAGAGGGCCTTTTTCAGTGAGATACGGCCCAACTTTTGGTGGTATCATCAACTTTGTGTCTCAACAACCCGAATTTGACGACTATGGTTTTTCCGGGACCGTGTCCTCTGGTTTTGAAAGTAACGGCAACAACTCCGTTAGCCTTGCTCAATTGCAATATGCCAGTAAAAAGTTTGATGTGATTGGCACATACGGTTATCGCGATTACGGGAACTATGAAGATGGCAATGCTCGTGAAATCCCTTCTTCATTTCGAAGTATAGATTATGGTCTAAGGCTGGGGTATAATATTTCAATAGATGAACGCCTTAAACTCCACTGGCGTCAATCTTTTGGTCGGGATGTATTGCACGCCTCTTTACCCATGGACTCCGATTTTGATGATTCCAGTATTTTTTCATTAGACTACCATAAAAAAAATATGACCGGCAAATTAGAGCAAATCAAAGCTAAAGTTTATTATTCGTTTGTTGACCATTTGATGAGTAATACAAGACGAGCCAATTTTGCCATCTCAGAAGCCTCTTCTCCGGTTGAAGCCACCACAGCTGGCGGAAAAGTAGAAGCCAAATGGGATTTTGGAGACAAATGGACGACCTACACTGGAATTGATGCCTTTTTGATTGCAAGAGATGGGGTTCGAAACCGCTTAGTTAAGCAGAACATGATGGGCATGCCCCTGGACCCTCCTATGGCATTTGTAGATAAAATCTGGCAGGACAGCTACATCAACGACTATGGTCTATTTGCGGAAACCACCTATCAATGGAATGAAAGTACATCACTTAATTTTGGTGTGCGTTACGACTTGGTTGTTTCAGATATACAAGACCCGGAAGATGATTTCTTAGCCTATTACCCTGATCTTGGTCAGCGAACAGAACATAATATAAGCGGTAATGTTTCTGTAAAAAAGCGCTTAGAAAATCAGGATGTCATTGAAGTGGCTATTGGCCGGGGTGTGCGTTCTGCCAATATGATAGAGCGTGCCATCAACCACTTTCAAGTCGGTCAAGATCCGTTTGAATATGTTGGTAACCCTAATCTCGATGCTGAAGTCAATCATCAGATTGAAATCGCTTATCGCGGTAAAATGAATTTTGACGGTCAAATTTCAAAACTGGATTACTTCGCTTCTACCTATTATTCACTATTTGAAAATTACATTGTGGCGGTGATTGATCCGACCAAAGACAGGAAATTTATGCCCAATCAAGAGCCATTAAATCCGAAGGTATTCAGGAATTTAGACAATGCCTACAAAACCGGTTTTGAGGCCGGGTTTGGTGTAAATTTTTCAAACCACTTTAGACTTGGTACTGAAGTGTCTTACGTCTATACCCGAAATGAAGATTTAGGTGAAAGCTTACCGCTTACTTCACCGCTACGAAGCAATTTTCAGTTGACTTATGAAAACCAAAAGTTTTATGCAGGATTATTTTATACTGTAGTGGCCAAACAAAGACAATTAGCAGAAAGTTTTGGCGAAACCCAATCAACGCCGGGCTACGCGCTCTTTGATGTTAAAGCCAATTACGAGTTGTTTAGCAACCTGAATATAGGTGTGGCGGTCATTAATGTGTTTGATGAATTCTATTTTGACCACTTAAATTTTGCGTTTAGAAATCAAGGTGCAAGTGGCTTATCAGGCATGGAAAGACTGACAGATCCAGGTCTAAATGCCAGTGTTTTTCTTAAGTATAGGTTTTGAAGTATTATTGAATAGATAGTTTTTATTTCAATCCAAGGTGTATAAATCTCTTGGATTGAAATAAAAATTTATATTTTTACGTTATTATGAACACTATGAAAAAAATTACAATAATTATCGCCGTCTTGTCTTTTGGCATTTCTTCAGTTTACAGCCAAAAGGTAAATTGGGTAAGCATGGAAGAAGCTCAGGAGCTTATAAAAAAAGAACCCCGAAAAATTATCATGGATGCTTACACCAATTGGTGTGGGCCGTGCAAATTATTAGACAAAAACACCTTTGGAAATCCAGATGTCGCCAATTACATTAATGAAAATTATTATGCTGTAAAATTTAATGCTGAAGGTGATTCTAATGTAAAGTTTAAGGATAATACATTTTCTAATCCAAATTATGATCCTGCCAAAGCCAATCGAAGAAATGCTCAGCACGAGTTTGCCAGATATTTAGGCATTCGTGCTTATCCCACTATGGTATTCTTTGACTCAGAATTGAATGTACTTGCGCCGATTTCTGGTTATTTGAAACCAAAACAAATTGAAATTTATCTAAAACTCTTTCATTCTGATGATTACCAAAAAGTTGAAAGTAAAGACGACTGGGTGAAATACCAGAAAGCGTTTAAAAATGAGTTTGAGGGATAAATTGTTGCTCATGCAAAGCC
>CAYMXD010000057.1:4547-9132 GCA_964394095.1 uncultured Mesohalobacter sp.
ATAAAGATTTGTCTGTAACTAAATCTACGCGGCGACGAAAAAGTTTTTCAAATTTATCGACTAAAGAAAAATAAGTGTCGGCATAGTCGCCATAATCCATAGGGTTGAATGATATAAGTAAATCTATATCACTTTTATCATTAAAATTATCAGTACAAACAGAACCAAAGGCAAAAAGAGATTTAACATTATGAGCCATGCATAATGCCTTAATTTTATCAATATTTTCAATTAGTAGATTTTGCATGAGGTTATTTTATGCAAATTAATAGTTTCTGTCAAAATTAAACGGATTTTTTCTTCAATTGATTACACACTAAGGTATAATAACCTTCCTTGTCTCCTGAAAATTACCACTTTTTAATTTCACTAAATAAATACCAGACGACCAGTTTTCAACTGAAATACTATGTATGTCATTAGAGGTATTTTGAAAATAAATACGTTTACCAAAAATATTAAACACTTCAATATCTAAAGCAGCTAAACCTTTGGTTTTGATATTCAGATACTGACTTGTAACGGGATTGGGATAAATTTGAACTTCAACAGTATTAAATTCAGCGTTGCTGAAAGTTTCATCCCAAATGGCTTGGGCGTATGTAGGATTATCTATAAAAGGATTACGGTTATTTTGGTGATTGAATCCGTTATTATTTCTATCGAGTTCTTCAGGCGAAACAGGATCGCTGATGTGCCAGTCCAAAAGTAAATCGATATACCAATCGTCATAAAATTGACTGCTGTTTTGGTTCAAAACATTGTCATTAGGGTTGTCCCATCCACCGGTGTTGATCTGATCTTCGTAGCGGGTTGCAAAATAAAACAACCCTCTGGCGATATCGCCTTTAAATTCATCTAAAGGTTCAAAAACAGTCCCATTATACCCCGGAAATACGTTAGATCCGCGTTTACTGCCATTCAAGGTAGTTAAGTCCGGATTACTGACTTCTCCAAAAGGAAAATTACCACGGTAACCATTGACCTGCCCATCAGTTGGAAACACATAGTGAATGTCTCCTCGCATAGGCGATTGTTGGTTAAAGAAAGATTGAGGCAAAAGGTGTTCTTTATTATAGCAAACGCCTTCAGCGTTATAATTTCCACACTCATCGGTTACCATGACGTGGTTGTAAGGATCTGCACCATCTGGGTTTTCAGAATAAATATCTAGGAGGAATCCGTCATTATCATAAGAATTATAAGTATCCACAAAACCAGAATTTGGCATGGGGTAGGCCAAGTCTAAATCTGAATAAGGCTGAGGATTATGTGCCGGTTGACCATTGGCATCGTCGATATCATCTATAATGGTTTTTAAAGCAGTTTTGAGTTCATACCCTGTTAAACCCTGCGCATCATCATAATAGCCCTGTGGAGCTTGAGCAAAGCCGATACTAAAAAGTACAATAAAAAATGTTGTAAAAATGCCTTTCATAAATTGAATATAATTTTTTTGACTGCAGATATCAATAGCTTTTAGGTTTAGTTAACGGACTCATTTTAAACATATATTTGTGAACATCATAATAACAATAAAACACAACCTACTTCAAAACTAAATTAACAAGTAGATTTTAATTGTTAAAATCTCCATCCAAAGTGTAGGCCCCCTCTAGGTATGATCGTTTCTGTTAACTCATCCGGCTCATCTGAAAAGCCAAGATTACGACCTATACCAAAACCTAAATCGATCATAAATCCTGAATTGCTAACCCATTTCCAACCAATAGAAACACCCAATGCAGTTTCAAAATATGACTCGCTTTCGATTTCATCTATGGGAACTACGCCTATAAAATCATCGTTTTCATAAGTATATGCTTTCAGAAAACCCTCTGCATAAAAACCCTTAGCCCCATAATCTTCTTTGCTAAAGAAATATTGTCTATAAAACGGTGTAATTGAAAATTTTTCTAATTCCTCTGTTCTCACTTCGTCGTTGTCTATTGCTATAAATATATCTGCCCCTATCCCTGAATATCGACCAAGGATAAATTCATATCTTGGCTGAATAGCAGGTAATGCCAAAGCTGCTATAACATCTAAAGATATCTCATGGCGCTTAGCATCTGAGAAGGCATCTAGCCTTTTTTCAGAATCTGTAGGTTCTTGTTCATTTTGAGCAAATGCACCAAAGCTCAAAGCAATGGAGAAAAATAAATAAAATAAATTTTTCATGATTAGGAATTTGTGTTTTCAATATGACAACTTTTATGCCAAAAACCCTACTTTTAAAATGTTAAAATAAGTAACTCATTTAGCCTTTTGACATAATATTGTTCTACTCAATAAAATTTAAACAAATAACCAAAAATAATATCAATTTACGGTATAAATTAAAGAAAAAATATATCATGAAAAGAATATCCAAACAAGCGACAAGATCAACACATCAAAGTTTTTCAATTATAGACCAAACATTAATTGATGAGAAAGCAAAGCATGCAAAAAAAAACGCCCGTCTAAGAGAAATCCATAACTTCCACAATAGCGATGAAGCCACATTGCACAGAATGCTCAATGCCATTCAACCTAAAAGTTATATCATGCCGCACCGGCACCTTGAAGACCCAAAAGAAGAAACTATCATTGTTTTAAAGGGCGCCTTAGGATGTGTCTGTTTTAATGATGATGGCCGTATAATCGAGGATTCAGTATGTTATCTTTCAGCAAAATCTGGTCAAATTGGTATCGATTTACGTGTCGGGATTTGGCATACCATTTTTGCCTTAGAGCCTAATACTGTGGTATTTGAAGTCAAATCCGGACCTTATAAAAAAGCCAGCGATAAAGAATTTGCCGCCTGGGCACCTGAGGAAAATAGTGATGAAGCCTTAGCATATTTAACTAAGCTTGAAGATTTGGTAAGAGAGAAGTTTGATTTAGAAAAAAGAGACTGAAAGGTATAGCATGACTATCTTATTCCACCTCTTCTTCAATCTCACTATAGCAATAGTCAAAAATCTGATCAAATGAATGTACAGCGGCTTCTATGGGTTGATGCACTTTAAATCTGATCTTCACACCTACCGGCAAAGGAAACATGCCGTGTTTTTGAAGTTGCCAGGAGTTTTCTATACTCACAGGCACCATTATGGCGTCGGGACAGTTTTCTACCAAGGTTCTTAAACCGTTTTCTGAAAAGCGTTTCAGCTTACCATCACGGCTTCGCGTACCTTCGGGGAAAATGACTGCGGCCTGTTTTTTTTGTTGTATGTTTTTGGCAAAATCCGCTATCGCTTTAACGGCTTGTTGACTATCTTTTCGGTCAATTAAAACTGAACCGCCATATTTAAGATTGTATGAAATTGAGGGAATGCCTTTGCCCAATTCTTTTTTGCTGATGAATTTAGGATGCAATTCGCGTAAACACCAAATCAAAGGTGGAATATCGTACATGCTCTGATGATTGGCGACGATGATGTGCGGGTTTTCGGGCTTAAAGTCATAGTCGTTATAAAAATCAATCCGCGTTCCTAAAATATTCAGGCAACGCATAAGGAAAAAATTGAGCCAATCTACAGTCACTTTATGTGCTTGATACCCTAATATTCTATGAGTAAGGACTTGCAGGATATGAAATATCACCAGCGTCAGTCCAAATACCAAATAATACAGGATTGATAGTGGGTATGAAAGGAGTCTTTTCATCTTAAAAAACCAAAGCCCTTTCTTCGTAAAGAAAGGGCTTTAAATTAAATATTAATGTATTGTGCTAAATTGAATCCAGCTTTATGACTTATCGTCTAAACTTGAGTCAATCTTAGCAATGCTCATCAAAAGCCGCTTTCAAATTTTCAGCAATCATTTCTGCCGGACGGCCTTCAATGTGGTGACGCTCCAACATATGTACTAATTCGCCATCTTTAAACAAGCCCATAGAAGGCGAGCTTGGCGGAAATGGCACCATATGTTGACGAGCTTTATCTGTGGCTTCGGTATCGACTCCAGCAAACACCGTGTAAAATTTATCCGGAGTTTTAGAGTGTTTAGCAGCCATTCTTGCTCCCGGTCTGGCATTGGCTGCGGCACAACCACAAACCGAATTGACTAAAACTAAAGCTGTTCCTTTTTCACTCAATGCTTTATCAACGTCTTGCGCTGACAACAACTCTTGAAAGCCTACTGTTGTCAACTCTTCTTTCATGGGTTTTACTAATTCTGGTGGATACATAATTTCAATTTTATTGCAAATATACGAATTATCATTTTTAGAAAAGTCAAAATAGAATTACTAACATAAGATTAGGAAATGCTTGGATTATTAGATACTATTGTTACTATTATTACTATTGTTGCTGTGGTTGCTATTGTTGCTGTTGATACTGTTGTTGCTGATGTATACGTAACCTGTCATTCTGAAAAATGCGAAGTAGATGAGCATTTGTTCAGAATCTTGAGGTTTTATGTCGGTATGAGTACTGTTGATAATGTTGATGCTCTTGTTACTATTGTTGCTGTTATTGCTGTGGATGCTGTGGTTGCTATTGTTTTATTCTTATAGTTGGTAGTCCCTGAATGGCCGCGGACCATATTCCAATTGGTATAACATTTGGCTAAACTATTAAAAAGTAATGTGTTC
>CAYMXD010000058.1:0-9111 GCA_964394095.1 uncultured Mesohalobacter sp.
ATGGGATGCCTCCTTTGTTGACAAACTGTGAAAACAGGATATGCGGGGTGGGATGCCTCCTTTCTCGGCATGACAAAGCGTGAAAACAGGATATGCGGGGTGGGATGCCTCCTCTGTCGGCATGACAAGCTGTGAAAACAGGTGAGTGTGAAGTTGTAAACTACGCACAGCTGATTACAATTGTTCATCGTAAAAAAGCACCACTTGTCATTCCGATGGTAGGAGGAATCGCATTATGATGATGCTAGAGTAGTAGAATGATGTACTGGATGGGATGCCTCCTTTGTCGGCATGACAAAGCGTGAAAAACGGATATACTGGATGGGATGCCTCCTCTGTCGGCATGACAAGCTGTGAAAACAGGATATGCTGGGTGGGTTGTCTCCTCTGTCGGCATGGCAAGCTGTGAAGACAATGAGTATAGAATAGTGCTCTTTAGCACCATTAAATAAACTTGTATCTTAGCAATTTAAACAACACTTCACAATGGTAGATTTCAACAATAAAACCGTCCTCATCACCGGCGGGTCTCGGGGGATTGGTAAAGCTACGGCAATGGCTTTTGCAGCACAAGGAGCTAAGGTAGCCATCAACTTTAGAGCAAACCAAGAAGCTGCTGAAGAGACTTTAAGACTACTGAAAGGTGATGGACACGAGTTGTTTCAATATGATATTTCAGATAAAGACAAACAGCTTCAACTGATTGATGATGTTGTCGAAAGATTTGGACGTCTTGACATTTTAGTCAACAATGCCGGGATTTCTATTGAACATGATATTGAAAAAGTGGACTTTGAAGATTGGTCGTCGGCTTTTGAAAAAACCTTTCAAACCAATTTGTTTGCTGCGGCTAATCTTAGTTTTTTGGCCGCAAAACACATGATGAAAAACGGTAGCGGACGCATTGTCAATGTGTCCTCTCGCGGGGCGTTTCGCGGTGAACCTACCAAGCCGGCTTATGGGGCCAGTAAAGCAGCCTTAAATGCCATGAGTCAGTCCTTGGCTAAAAAATTAGCACCTCATGGCATTTATGTGGGTGTTGTCGCGCCAGGATTTACAGAAACGGATATGGCTACAAAGACTTTAACACCGGTGGAGCGTGAAAATTTACTTCGAGAATCACCGTTTAAACGTATGGCTCAGCCTGAGGAAGTGGCACATGCTATTTTGTTTATGGCTTCAGAAAAAGCAGCTTACGCTTCAGGAAGTATTATTGATGTGAATGGGGCGAGTTATTTGCGGAGTTAGATGTAATCTCCTATTATTAAAATAATGACAACAGTTAGTTATAGTTTTTACGGTTCGATTTGTGCCAGCGCTTTCGGTTTAAACTGTGCCAATGTATTCGGTTCGATTTGTGCCAGGTTTCCTAAGCATATTGACAGGCTCGATTGCCAGCATAGGTGAACTCAAGATAGGATAAGTTGAAAGTTCTAAAAACTATATTGGGATATACATGTTTTTCAATAATAATGAAAGATTTTTAATGTTCGGTATTATCCCGAACAATATTTATATATTTGTAGTTATTAATGAGACTGACCAATAAAAAAATATTAGAAAAGCTGAAAAGAAAGAACAGAGGAAATGTTTCTTTAGCCAGAGCGGTTGACAAGCTGATAAAAGATATTTATGAGAATGATTGGAAACACCAAAAAGAACTAAATAAGACAAGAGCAGATGCAGATAATGTCCATAGCGATGGATTTTACTTTTTCAATATCAGTATTCACAGAACTATGATCTTGATAGAGTTTGAAGATAGTGAAGCAACCGTTGTCTGGGCTGGTACACACCAAGATTACGAAACGATTTTTAAGAATAATAGGAGTACCATAAAAAAGTGGTTAAGGTCTAACGATTGGATTTAAAATTACAAGTATGAATACACAATTTGATATATCAAAACTGATTGAGGCTGGAAAAATCCAAAACGAGCTGGATTTTGAAAGAGCATTGATTGCGGACAGAAAATTACGAGTTTTTTCAAAAGAAAATCCGAAATTTAAAATTATACGAAGAGAATTAAGGGATTTAATCGAAAAATACGAAAATGAACACTGGAGTGCTGAAACGAAAATTTCCGATAAGAACCTTCGTGAAAGTAATATTGCAGAATTGTTTGCCGAAAAGGAACGTTTGTTTATCAAACGGAGAAAAGAACTTATTCGAAAAAAATTAAAACCCTTAAATCTAACACAGCAAGATTTTGGTAAGATATTAGGACATAAAAACAAATCCTACATATCTGAATTAATGAACGGCGTAAGTCCATTTTCATTAAAAGATTTGATTGTAATACATCGACTTCTAAAAATTGATTTAACTGATTTAGTGCCGACTTTTTTACCGCAATCGGATAGAGTAAAAATTAGAAGAACTATTGAAAACCTTGATAATCCGAAATTGAAATTAAGCAAAGACGATTTAGCAATAGCATAAATTATTATTGCCAAGAATAAAGATAAGCAATAGCTAAGGTTTGAGATTTAATGCAAAAATTTGACATTATTTGCATAATTGATTGATAAGACTTTTTAAGGCGCTTCTACTCTTAACCAAACTGTAATTTTCAGATTAGTATTTTATATTTACTCGCATGATTCCAAAAATTTTAATACTGATGATAAATGTCACCAATTTAAATATTAATAAAATTTAGATTATTAAACTACTCCGTATAACTTATTTTAAAAGACCTTTGGAGTTGCTGTCCTTCTTCGCCGACGAGTGTGAGTATATGTTCACCGGATTCGGGTTGAAGTTGGATTTCGTGAAAATATTGCGTTGATCCGATATACCTGTCATCCAGATGCCAGTATAGTGTTTTACTGTCATCAAAGGCGGCTTTAAAAACCACTTGCGATGCCGAACCTTCAAAAGTTTTGGGCAGGATAATATCCTGATGTGGCTTTGGGTAAATTAAACCGATTTGAGAGGTATTCTCAGGTTTACAGTTGGGGTGATATCCCGGTAAACTCTTGTAATCTGAATGTTCTTTTTTAAAATAGTATTCCATGATTGGCGGTAAGACAAACCAGGGTTTGGTGATTTTTTCGTCGGTTAAATTGCAGGTTGAATTTAGCTGATAGACTTCATCTTTAGTTAAGTTTACAAGACGATGATAAGGACAAGGCTTTACCTTGAGTTGTGTTTTGGGAATATCAATAAATTTAGTAACCGGGCAGTTTAAAGATGTAATATAACCACTTTTTAAACACACTTCAACAGTCTTCAAATCATCATAAGGCTTATCAAACCAGGTCTTTGATTTGGGTAAGTTTTCAAACACAGAAAACATCAACGGTGCAGCTGCATTAACACCGACAAGGTTTGGTCTTCCGTTACCATCGGCGTTACCTAACCAAACGCCAACTACATAATCTTTGGTCAGTCCAATAGACCAGGCATCTTTAAACCCGTAACTCGTTCCGGTTTTCCAAGCAATTTTTTGACTGCTGGCATAAGCCTTCCATCCCGCATCTAAACCCGGTCGATCTAATCCAGACATGGCTTCAAACATGAGGTATATTGATCCCGGACTTAGTAGATTTGGTTTAAAATCTGTGGAATGACTTAGTTTTTGTGGCTCATCAAGAACCTTTAATCCGGGAAATAAACCTAAAGTATCTGTTTGAGTGTTATGAAATTCCAGGCTTTGAGCTAAATAAGTGTACATTCTAACCAACTCCCATAAACTGGATTCTGCACCGCCTAATATTAATGGTAATCCGTAATAGTCAGCTGATTTATCGATGCTTTGTAATCCAAGTCGGTTGAGTTTACTCAAAAATCGTTCAATACCATAAGCTTTTAATAGTCTCACCGCCGGTACATTGAGTGACTTTTGGATAAATAAGTCTGCCGGAACAGCGCCTTGAAAGGATTTGGTAAAGTTTTGTGGTGCGTAATTTTCGAATCTCGCCGGGGTATCTTTGACCAACTGCTGCGGTAAAAGCTCTCCTTCTTCTAAAAGACTGGCGAATAAAATCGGTTTAAGTAAACTTCCTGTACTGCGTTCACTTCTTATCATATCGACATGATAAAAAGGGTTTTCAGGATTTGTGGTGTTCGCCGAATAAGAAATGACTTTGCCTGTCTTCACTTCAACGATTAAAACAGCAGCGTTATACACCTGATTATCACGCCAAATATTGATATGCTTTTCAACAACATCATTGATTTGTTTTTGTTTATCAAACACAATAGAGGTATGGATTTGGGTATTTTCATTATCCTGTCTTAGCCATTCGGTGAGATGAGGAGTGATGTTTGGAAGAGGTAATGCTTTTCCCGGCAGGTCTTCTAATAATGAAAGTTTGTAAGTTGTGGTATCAATAATTTCTCTGTTGAGGAGTTTTTTAAGCAATCGGTCGCGTTTTGCTTTTAAAATGCTTTCATTTTTACCCGGAAACACCAAAGACGGTGCATTAGGTAAAACCGCAAGCGCAGCAGATTGAGACCAACTTAAATCTTTAGCCGGTAAATTGAAATATCGCCAGGAAGCGGTTTCAAGGCCAACTACATTTCCGCCGAATGGCGCATAGGTGGCGTAGAAATTTAAAATTTCATCTTTAGAATACTCCACTTCCAGTCGGGTGGCTAGAAATAGTTCAATTACTTTTTCAGCATACGTTCGGGATTGGTTTTGCCTGGAGAGTCGTATTACCTGTTGAGTAAGTGTACTTCCGCCACGTTTGGTGTCTTCAGTTAAATTATGCCAAAAGGCTTTCACTATAGATGCAGGATTAAAACCCGGATGATCATCGAAATACTCGTCTTCAAAATGAATGATACAGGTTTTGAATTTGTCCGGAACAGCTTCAGATGAAGGAAAACGCCATTGTCCGTCTTTTGCTACTCTTGCTCCTAGGAGCTTATCGTTCTTACTCCAAACTACAGTAGATAATGGGGAATCAAAAAGCGGTTGTGGTAGGGAAAACCACCACAACAATAATAATCCTAGGATTACACATGTAAGCCAACGGTATGTTTTCTTTTTAAACAAAACTATATTTTATATTCTTTAATATAAAACGTTCAAAATTGATGAAAGGGTATAAATTAAAACCTATACTTCAATCATTTAAATACTAAAAAGTTTATCTGTACATCGCAATATGAGGAATACCGTCTTCCAGATAACCCTCACCTTTAGCTTTAAATCCATGCGTACTATAGAAGTGTATTAAATATTGCTGGGCTGAAATTTTAATGGTTTCATTTGGATAGAGCTTATCAATAAGGGAAATGCAGTACTTCATTAAACCATGACCTAAATCCTGTTTTCGATGGGTTTCTTTCACGATTATTCGACCTATACTAGGTTCGGTAAAATAGGTTTTTGGTGGTAATATTCGGGCATAAGCTACCAGTACATCTTTATCATAGGCTATAACATGCAGAGCCACCTGATCGTAATTATCTATATCCTGGTACACACAATCTTGTTCTATTACAAAAACTTCTGAACGCAACTGAAGTATATCGTAGAGTTGCTGCAGATTGAGGTCTTCAAATTTTAGGTGTTTAAATGTCATTTAATCTTGAACTATAATATCTTTAGGGTCTTTTCGGTTGAATTCCGGCTGGATATTAACATGGTTAATATTGTATTTTTCGTGTAAAATATCTTCAATTTCAATCAATATTTTATCAAATTCTGAAATCTTAATGTCTTCTTTAAAACGACAATGTGCTTCCAAGTGAATTTCATCTTCATTCAATTGCCAGACATGAATGTGGTGTAAATCTGAAATACCTTTTAATTTCCTTATATATACTGCAATCTCTTCAACGTTAATATTTTCCGGAGTGAATAACATCAGTACTCTGTACGACTGTTTGAGTAAATCAATACTAACAATGACAAGATACAAAGCTATAGCCAGTGTAAGCACAGAATCTATCCAAAAAATACTAAAATATTTCATTAGTAGTCCTCCTATAAGCACCGCAACCGAAGCTAACATATCTGAAAACAAGTGTAAATAGGCAGACTTGGTATTCATATTTCTCTTGCTGTCACTTTTCAATAATAAAACACTAAATCCATTACCAAGAATAGCTACAATAGATAATATGATGACCAGATTTGATTCTATATCTTGAGGAGAAAAAAAACGTTCTATGGCTTCTTTGATAAGAATAGCAGCAATAACTATAAGTGTAGAAGCATTTATAAAAGCGGCTAATATTTCAGCGCGTTTGTACCCGAATGTTCGTTCTATAGAAGCGTCTTTGGCTGCAAACAATGAGGCGATATAACTTATAATTAGTGAAACAACATCGGTAAAATTATGCAACGCATCAGACAGCAGGGCTAAACTACCACTCCACAAACCTCCAATAACCTGAGCTACTGTAATACCGATGTTGAGTAAAATAGTAACTAATATTTTACCAGAATGTGAATTATTGCTGTGATGATGGTGATGTGCCATAACTTTTGGTTATGAGCAGGCGATCTTATCCACTCTTCTTTTATGTCGACCGCCGTCAAATGGTGTATCTAAGAAAATATCAACAAATTTTAAAGCTTGTTGAACTGAAACAAAACGTGCAGGAATGCTTAAAATGTTGGCGTCATTATGTTGTCTTGCTAAAGCAACAATCTCATTATTCCAACATAAAGCTGAACGTACACCTTGGTGTTTGTTGGCCGTCATATTAGCCCCGTTTCCACTGCCGCAGACGATAATACCAAAATTGGATTTCCCCGCTTCAATATCTTTAGCTACAGGATGAATAAAATCGGGGTAATCTACAGAATCTTCAGCATCGGTACCGTGATTTATAACCGTATTGCCTGAATCTTCCAGATGTTTGATAATGGCATTTTTATATGAAGTGCCGGCGTGATCGTTTCCTATGGAGATTTGCATGATGAAAGTTTTTACAAAAATAATGAAAAAGCCTCCTCTAGCCTCTCCAACGAAGAGGAATTATTTTATAAGAGTTTGATATGTTTTTGTTTATAGATGTTTATTTCATATAAATAAGTGCAACTTGGTCGAATTCCTAATAGAAAAAATCCCAAAAACTTAAAAAAGCTTTTGGGATTTGAAATAATTTTTATTCAACAGGATTAACCTTGCATTAAAGCGGTAAGGCGTTGTTGAAGTTCTTCATCAGTTTGTACTAAAGTTGAAATTTGCTGAAAGCGTTCCATGCTTAAACCAATTTCCTTAATTTTAGATTCTACCGTTTTTTGAACCTGAGCTTGAATAGCTTCTACCGATTGCATAGCAGATTCGTATTTTTTAAGATCATCAGCTGATGCATCTACCTCTTTGTTAGGATTTTGTTCAGCTTGATTAATTTCGTTGAATTTTTCCACGGTCAAATCTGAATCTTCAACGGCTTTTATCATTTCTTGTTGAGAATTTTGATTTGCCATTTGAACTTCCTGATAGGCATCAGCAAATTTTTTGAGCTCTTTGTCTGAAATTTCTTGGTTTTGAGCCATAAATATGCTCGTAGTAAAACATAAGATTAGGCTTGCGACTGTTTTTAACATACTATTGTTTTTATGATTAATGAACTACAAATAAAAGGGTATTATTTTAAATAATAAAAGCTGAGAAGCTTTTAACAAAGACTTATAAATAAAGGATAGTATTTTAAATCTATTTTAAGGTTTAAAAAGTTTTTGAAAATACTTGGGTATATCATGAATATGTTAAATCTACTTAAAAGGCTAAATGATTTTTCACATCATTCGATTCTTTAAAAAATGATTAAAAAGCATGAGTATCTGAAAAACTGAATATTAACCTAAAGTTAAGCGATTGTTAACTATTAAATATAAAGTATTGATTATCAGTAGTATTTTAATTAACATTGGTGTTAATTACTTTTTGAACTAAAATGAAAGATAAATTTGCAAAAGTCAAAAATAAGAGCATCTGAAATAATTTTTTAATAAGCCAAGTTGACTTGTAATTTTTTTGAAAAAACTTATTGATAGAAATTCAACACCTATCAACAAGAATTTGAAATCAAATTCTAAACCTTTTGTAAATTTATAAGTTATCAACACTTGTTAATCAAATTTAGTAAAGGCTTGATTGATGGTGTTTTTTAAAATATAAATCATGTTGACAAAGTGCTTTTAAATATTAATACCAGAAAATCCAAACACATTCTCAAAAAGATATGCTGTAATTCAACAAACCATAATAACAATCATTTATTTTTAAAATTTTTAAATAAAACAAATATGACTATATATAATGTTGATAAGTAAGCTTAAAAAAAAAATCCTATTAAAATTTTTTCTAAGAATTTTAAAATGTATTATCCCGGAAAGTTTTAATATTTTCTAATTTTGAAATATAGTATTATCTATGATTATCTATTCAAATACCACAATTTACATTGTAGCCGGAATTATCATTTTCCATTTCCTATTAGGCTTCGGTTATCTGATTTATAAAATGACCAAAAAAAATGATAAATAAATTCTAATCATTACTATTAAACCAGTGCCAACGGCGAATCTGAGGCATTAAACTCCTCAAGAATCTTCCGGGCTTCTTCTGCATCATGAGTATGAACCATCAATAAAATCCCATTATTACCAATAGCGCTCATGGGCATAATGCTGGCAAATTGTTCGTTTTTAAAGAAATAGCGAATGCCGGCTTTATCTAATAATAGCTTCAAAATTACATATTCAAAAGTATAAGAAAAACGGGCTATGCTGGTATAATTTTGCAAATTGCTCTTTTTAAAAAGTTCTGGTTTCAAATTAATGCGTTTTGTAAAAATACAACATAACAGAAAATAAAATTTATGCTAAATTTAAAACCAGTAAAATTCAGAATCAACTAAAAATAATTGCTAATTTTAGCAATAACTATTGGTTTACATAAGTGTTGATAATGCAAAAAATAAACTAAGAGTAAATAATATCTAAAGGATTATGAATAGAATTATAAAAAAAAGGAAAAAAAGTGAAATAGGACTATCCCCAGATGATCTTACCTTTAGAGGGCAAAAAACATCAGAAGAAGTTTTACTTAGGCTTATTGATTTTGATCCTGAACATTTGATTGAAGCGGAACTCAAAACAGTTCAAGACATTGCTCAATTTCAGGATAAAGACAG
>CAYMXD010000059.1:0-5684 GCA_964394095.1 uncultured Mesohalobacter sp.
ATAAACCCTATACCAGACAGACTTATGGTTTCAGCACCACCAGGGGCAATTAATTGCCAGGTTACCTGAAAATCTTCATAAGGATAGTTTTCTATATCTGCACCATTAGGTGTACCACTTCCAGTGCCGCCTAACTCATCAATAAGATTTACACGACCAAAAACAGTTCCTGAAGAGTCTTCAGTATTTATATTAGTAATAAATTCGAATGTACCGTCAGAATTAAAAATATATCTATCGTCATACATACCAACTTCTGATTTCTCATTGATACCAACTCCAAAGAACTCAGAAGGAATTTCACCCCCTACCGGTCCTAAGCCAAAATGTCCAGGTACCTCATTTTTTATTCTCCAAGTCTTAGAAGTTGAAGCATCCGGGTTTTCAGGATCAAAACCATAAAGTTTAGTTTTCAATTCAACAGGGGGCTCATAAGTGGCTAGCACGTCAAATTCAACTGTTTCTGAAGTTGATATACCCCCCGTACCATAAGCTATTGCTGTAACTGTGTAAGTATTTGTACCTATGTTCGAAAATATAAAAGATGTACTACCAGAAGGTGCATTTCTTTTGTTCCCGCTATATACAAAGGCATACGAAATCGCATTATCTGCAGTAGCACTAATTTCTACAACACCACTTCCATCACCATTAGGATTGTCTGCATCTGCTCCAGCTATATCAACATTTATATTTAAATTTGATGGTGCTACAAGCTCACCAAATTGCTGATCGTCTTCTTGACAGGCAAATAAGCCAATACACAAGAAAGCCATTAAATATGTTCTCAATTTCATAGTAATTAATTTACAAGTTTTATTTCATCAAAATAGTATTCACTGCCATCGCCAGCAGTTCCAAAATCAAAGAAGATTACAATTCTTACATAATCTGCTTCAGGTGCTCCACTAAAGTCATAGACCAGCTCTTCCCAGTCATTAGCGACTGTATTAGTAATGTCTACTTCATGGGTTATCCCACCATTATCTCCGGCCTGGTCTTCAATTTTAAGTTTAACCGTAATGCCTGAGCTGGGTGCATGAGTTTTTACGCTGATGTTTGGAAAATTATCTAAATCTAAAGGTTCATCTAATTCAAAAAACGTACCCGCCCAAACTTCTGAACCTGATGACTTGGTAAGATTAGCGACCTGAGAAGTTGTATTTATGCCTGTAGGGTTAGGATTTGCTACAACTTCTGTATCTTCTATATTACCAAAGACTGTAAAAGCCGGAGCTGCACCTTCAAAATCCTGAACACCCAGGCTGCCATAATTGATATCGTCAAAATAATAGGTATTACCTGCACCATCTTGCCCTAAATTGAAGAAAACCACCATTCTTTGAAAGACTGTAGGAACTGCTCCGAAAGAGGAGAAATCTATGGTTACAGTTTCCCAAGCAGAGTCTAAAGTTGTTGTTGTAGATTGTTCTACGGCATTACTTCCGTTTCCTATCTCTTCAAACTTAATCGTTACAGTTGTATTAGGGACAGGAGACCACACTTTAAGCGAAACATCTGTACTGACAGAAAAATCCACTGGATTTTCTAAATCTATAAATGTTCCTGCAAAATTTGGTGCACCATTTGGCCTTAAAGTCGATGCCACCTGAGCACTTGAGTTTTCTGCATCAGGTCCCGGGTTTGCAATCACTGATGTTTCAGCGTTACCAAAATCTACAAACGGATAGGCAATTGGGTTACCTTCAAAATCTAAAGGCAAATTAATCTCGAAGGGTTGAGTTGTTCTCAAATTGTCAAAATAATACGTCTCACCTGTTCCCGGCGTATTGAAATTAAAGAAAATAGCAATGACACTATATTCAACAGCCTGATCGATATTTGGAAGTGTGAATTCTACAGTTTCCCATTGATTAGAAACAGTCGTACTGGCTTCAATTTCAGAAAATAAGGTGTTATCGTCTGCATTTTCAACTTTAAATAAAATTGGAGTTCCCGCAGCCGGAGACCAAACATCCATGGCAACTGTTGTAGTCGTGGAAAAATCAATGGGCTCGTTAAGGGTTACCGAGGTACCTGCCCAAGGTTCTGAACCATTTGGTTTTGTATATTCGGCAACTGTTGGACTATCGTTTACTACATCTGGAGCAGGATTGCTTATGATTGGTACGCCAACATCCTCACCACCTCCAAAGTTGAAGAATGTATAATCTACAGTAGAAGATTCAAAATCTATGGGGAAGACTAAAGGATCTAAAATCTCTACATCTTCGGTGTAGGTTGTAGTGGCTGCTCCACCACTTAAGGCGGTAACAGACACTGTAAACGTGCCAACGCTTGTGTAAGTGTGCTCTATTGTTTCACCTATCATAAGCGGTGTTGGGTCATCACCCTCTGCCTCATCTCCGAATAGTACTTCGAAGGCTGCTGCATTATCGGCTTCGGCTGTGACAGAAATTTTTAAAGGATCTGTTGGATCTTTAACTATGGTCACCACAAGGTTTTCCGGTGGTAAGAATGAAACCACCAATTCCTGAGTGATGGTTGTAGATTCGCCTTTAATATTTGTACCGGTCACTTCTACCTGATAAGTTCCTTCATCGTATACATGATCTACCGTATCACCAGGCAATAATTCAGAAACAGGGTCTGACTCGTCACCAAAGTTTATACTAAAGAAATTTGCGCCATCACCTGAAGGCAACAATGTCACTAAACCAGAATTATCTTGCGTTATAGTAAAATCAACATCAATATTTTGAGGGACAGGAACTTGAGCTACACCAAGATCTTGGTCGTCGTCTTCACAAGCCATAAAACCTATGGCTAGAAAAATCATTAAAAATTTATAACATCTCATTTTCATCATTTTGTGGTTTTAATAATTTGGATTTTGATCCCAATTCCCTTGTGAAAACTGAATCTCTTCAAAAGGAACAGGGAATACTTCATTTTTGTTAGGCTGGAAACCATCTATTACATCTGCAGCCCTTCCTGTTCTTACAAGGTCAAAGAAGCGATGGCCTTCTCCCATAAGTTCGAGCCTCCTGTCTAAATAAATATCATCGAGTAATGCTGCTCCGGAAGAGGTTACAGGTTCTAATCCTGCTCTTTCTCTCACCTGATTTAAATAGTCTCTTGCCAATTCATCATTTATACCACCTCTGTTTAAAGCTTCTGCTGCCATCAATAAGACGTCAGCGTATCTCATTGCTCTATAATTGTTTGGGTGGGTAAGGTTATCATCAGGTTCTCTTTCATTTTCTCTTGGAATATACTTTCTGTTGTAAAAGCCGGTGTGTCCTGTAACGGGGTCCTGATTTCCAATGGTATAAGTAACAGGTTGTCCTTGAGCTTCAAATTCTGCTTTCCATGCTTCGATGTCTAATATAGACAATTCTTTTCTAAGGTCATCATCTGAAAATGCATCTACAGTTTCCTGTGTTGGCAAATTAAATCCAAAACCGGAAACATATATCGGCCCATTATAACCACGAACACCGCTAAATCCTACGGCAACATTACCCTCACTACATTGTAAACAACCAAATCCTGCACCCTGAGCTCCAGAATATTGAACTTCAAAAACTGATTCCGGTCCATTTTCTACAAAAAATTCAAATAAATCTAAAAAGTTCTCTCCATCCTGAGTACCGTATAAATGGTATTGACCAGAATCTATAACAGCCTGAAGTTGTTGTGCACTTTCTGCAAATTTATCCTGATACAAATACACTTTACCCAACAAAGCTTGTGCTGCAGCTTTTGGAGCCCTTCCGACTTCTGGCGCCTGAACGGCTAAATCGGGAATGGCTTTTAGCAAGTCATCTTCAATTAATGTATAAACCTCTTCTACAGGCGAACGTGGTAATGATAATTCATCACCCAATTCAAAACGACCGTCAGGTTTTATAGGTATAGGACCAAACCATTTTACCAACTCAAAATTGAAATACGCTCTTAAGAATCTGGCTTCAGCTATAATTTGGGCTTTGCTGTCAAATTCAACATCGTTAGCTTCATTTTCAATAATGTAAGATGCTCTGTAAACCCCGGCAAAATTGAAATCCCAAACATCGTCTAAATTGTCATTTACTGGGGTGTGCTGCATTCTGTCAACCTGTTGCCAGCCTACAACATCTGTAGCACTCTCGCCACCCGCATGAGTATTATCTGAAGCAATCTCACCCAAAATAACATTGACATAGGTGGCCTGCAACAAGTCATAAGCTCCAATTAGGGCATTATTATAATCTGTTTCAGAGAGAAAGAAACTGTCTGAATTGACTTGATAAGGTGCGTTTTCTTCAACAAATTCATCACTACATGAAATCGCTATACTGATTGCAAAAAGTGATAAGATTAATTTATATGTTTTCATTTTCATAATTTTAAAATTAAAATTTAACATTAAGACCTAATGTATATATTCTAGGTAATGGATAAAAACCTAAGTCTATTCCTCCTCCAATTGGGGCTCCTGTAGATGCTGTGGGGTCATATCCAGAGTATTCGGTAAAGGTAAATGCATTGTCTATTTTAGCATAAACCTTTATAGAACTTGCATTAATAGATTTTAAAATTTGTTCTGGAAAGAAGTATCCTAAAGAAATGGTTTGCACTCTTAAGAATGAACCATCCTCAACAAAGTAATCTGAAAAAACTTTATTTGTATTTGCACCAGCGGTGACACGTGGTTCTGTATTACTTGTACCGGGTCCTGTCCATCGTTCTAACCTTCTGCTGAGAAGATTTACATTAACCTGGTCTCTTTCAAAGTTTCTTACAATTTCCTGACCGAGGTTTGCAAATGAATAGGTACTGAATTCGAAGTTTTTATACCTTAAAGAGAAATTGAAACCCATAGTGACGTCCGGGATTGGATCTCCTATGTAGGTTCTGTCATCTTCATTAATAGTTCCATCTCCATTCAGATCCACAAATCTTATATCTCCGGGCTGAGCGCTTGCTCCAAGTGCCTGCTGTGATGGGTGGGCGTCAACTTCTGCCTGGTTTTGGAAAATACCATCTGTTTTGAGCCCGTAGAAATACCCTATAGGCTGTCCTACCTCCATTCTTGAAGGTGGTAATTGACCTACTCCAAATGCACCGCCCTCAAGGAAAGGTGCACCGTTTATTGCTGTAACCTCATTATTGATGGTACTGAAGTTGTAAGCTACGTTGAAAGAGAAATCTTCATCCACTACTTTATTGTAGTCAAAAGCCATTTCGAGACCTTTATTTTCTACACTACCAGCATTAAGTGTTGGGCTTGAGCTTCCCGGTGCGGCAACACCAAAAATCCCTGATACGGGAATTCCGGGTATCAATAAATCATCTCTAGTATTGTTATAATAATCGATGGTCACACTTAAGTCACGGTTGAAGAAAGCTAAATCTAAACCAAAGTTCAATTTTTTAGCCGTTTCCCATTTGACATCAGGGTTAGCCAATGGACCTAAGGCTTGTCCGGAAACTAAACTCTGATCCGGACCTAAAACGTACTCAGCCTCACCATTCAAAAGAGAAGAATACAGAAAATCTCCTATGCTATCGTTACCTAATTCACCATAACTGGCTCTAAATTTTGCTAAATTAAACCAATCACCAAAGTCAAAAAATTCTTCTTCGGAAATAATCCAACCAGTAGTTATTGATGGAAACCAACCTGTTTGATTGTTAGGGCCAAACCTATTTGAAGTATCTCGTCTTAACATCGCAGA
>CAYMXD010000059.1:5694-8964 GCA_964394095.1 uncultured Mesohalobacter sp.
TCTTTCTCTTTACAGGTCAATTGGTGAGGGGGTTATTTTTTCTTTAAACTCATATTGTACCCTACCAAAGTAAGATAATCTTCTGAATTCAGACACAAAAGACCCGTTGGTTTGTTGATCGCCGGTTCCTGTTGCAGTACCTAGATCGGCAAAACTGTAACTATTGTTTGGGACTCCTGTTCTACTTCCGAACAAACCTTCACCATGAGATCTAAATACCGTCATACCTAAAGTTAAGGTAACATCATGTTCACCGAAACTTTTGTCTATGGTATGAAAAAGGTCAAAGGTATAATCGTAGAAATCCTGCTGATTCAGATTCACCTGATTTTCCTCTCTGGTAAATACTTTACTCGTACCATAGTTAAATTCAGGAAAAAATTCACGGTTATTTAATTTTGAAGAGTTAAAACCATATCTTCCTGTTAGCTTAAAATCTTTGATGTATTCTAGTTCAGCTTGAAATGATCCACTTAGTCTATTGCTTTCAAAATCGTTGAAAGTATTATTGATTTGAGACAAAGGATTAACCACTTCATTACCTAAATCTATGGTTCCATCTAAATTATCTCGATCTCGACTTATAATAGGTGCAATATTGAGTGCGTTAAAAAGCACTGAACCTAAACCAAATGAATTAATTCCTTTTGATCTGTTATTGGTATGAAAAACATTGGCTTTAAGATTAAGAAAATCTCTAACATCTGTATTTACTGAAAGTTTTACTGTTGTTCGTTTAAAGTTAGATTTCTCTGGTGCTACAATACCTTCCTGGTCTAAATGTGAAGCACTAAATGAATAATCTGTTTTTTCAGAACCACCGGCAATTGAAACGTTGTGGCTAATAATTTGTGCAGACTCGAGTACCTCATCCTGCCAGTCAGTATCATTATCTATAGCAGAAATATCTGGAAAAGGTAAAGTTTGTCCGGCATTCGCATAGCTTTCGTTAAGCATTAGAACATACTCATTGGCATTTAATAATGGTAACTTTCTAGTGGTTTCCTGTAAACCAAAATAAGTGTTGTAGGTCACCTTCGCGTTTTGATTTCTTTTACCGGTTTTGGTTTCAACTAATACAACACCATTTGCACCAACAGAACCATAAATTGCAGCCTGGGCATCTTTAAGAACTGTGATGGATTCAATGTCCTGAGGGTTAATTGAATTTAAACCTCCGTCATACTGAAAACCATCTAGTATAATTAATGGGGCAGAGTTACCATTGGTTGATATACCACGAATTCTAATATTAGACTCTGCACCGGGAGAACCCGAATTTGGTGTTACGTTAACACCTGCGGTGGTACCTTGTAAAGCAGAAGCAGCATTCAAAGGGTCCAAATCCTGAATAGACTCTGCATCTACTGTAGAGACAGCACCTGTTACCTTCTGCCTGCTTTGGGCACCATAACCAATCACTACAATTTCTTCTAAGGCCTCAGCAGAAACCTCGAGTTGGACGTCGATGTTTTCCTGACCGGAATAAGAAATTTCTTGAGTCTTAAACCCAACATAAGAAAACACAATGACATCGCCATTGTTTACATCCGTTAACGTGTACTCTCCGTCAAAATTTGTTACTGTACCCTGAGTTGTTCCTTTAATGGCGATATTGACACCAGGTATTGGCAAGTCAGCATCATCAACAACAGTTCCAGTAACTGTACTTTGAGAAAACGCAATCGATGTAGTAATACTAAATACTAGCAAATAAATCCATTTGTTCATGAGTAAATTATTTTGAAATGTAAAATTAATATTAAGATATCACATCAACAAAGGTAGTGGACATTACAAAATATATACATTATTTTAATTACTATATTTTATGTTATACAACTGTTGTATAGCACTTTATAATTTTTTAACAATTTATTATTAATTACATGTTGTGTAAATGTAGTGTTTTTAAACCTTATAAAAAAGCATATATAGGTCAGAACAAACATTTACAATTAACATATTGTTAATATAAATACTTTTTTTGGCTAGTTAAGGTTGTTTTTTGCATTATTATGAGTTTTAATTCAAAAAATATCAATTTAAAAAATAAGTCAATTTTATGTTTAGAAAAAGGTCAAACTATCCAAATAGATAATATTTTACCTATTTTTACATAAATTTTTTTATAATGTATAAATGGTTTTTAAGACCTCTGCTGTTTAAGTTTGATCCGGAACGTGTTCATCATCTTACGACATCTCTTTTGAAACTAATATTAAGCATCCCTATTATTTCTTATCTGTTCAAAAGCCAGTATAAATTGGAGTCTCCTCATTTAAATAAAAATGTTATCGACATCCTATTTAAAAATCCTGTGGGCCTTGCTGCCGGTTTTGACAAAAACGCTGAGTACTATAAAGACATGCATGATCTCGGTTTTGGATTTATTGAAATCGGTACAGTCACACCAAAAGCACAGGATGGTAACCCAAAAAAAAGATTATTCAGATTAAAAGAAGACAATGCATTAATCAATAGAATGGGGTTTAATAACAAGGGGGTTGAATCTGCTGTACAAAATTTAAAAACAAAAGGAGATATCATAATAGGCGGTAATATTGGAAAAAATAAAACAACACCAAATGAAAATGCCGTTGATGATTACGATATCTGTTTTAGAGCACTTTTCGATTATGTAGATTATTTTGTGGTAAACGTAAGTTCGCCTAACACACCCAACCTGAGAGCGCTTCAGGATAAAGCGCCCCTTTTAAAAATACTTAATCATCTCCAAGCTTTAAATTTGAAAAAATCTCACCCTAAACCTATTTTATTAAAAATTGCACCTGATCTAAATGAAAGTCAGCTTTTAGATATCATAGATATCGTTGAAGAAACCAAAATTGCTGGCTTGATTGCTACCAATACAACAATTGGAAGAGAAGGTTTAAAATCTAAAAATAAAACAGAAAATGGAGGCTTGAGTGGTAAACCTTTAAAAAACAGATCTACTGAAGTCATTAAGTTTTTAAAAACAAACGCAAAACATCCATTCCCTATTATTGGAGTTGGCGGAATTCACTCTGCTGATGATGCTATGGAAAAATTTAAAGCAGGTGCAGACTTGGTTCAGCTTTATACAGGTTTTGTGTATGAAGGGCCGCAATTGGTAAAAGATATTAAAGAAGCTTATATGGGAGTTGAAAGTTAGATATTAGATATTAGATATTAGATGTTAGATGTTAGATATTAGAAGTTTGATTTACGAAGTTTGATGTGTGACGGTAGATGGTAGTTTTGGTAAGTAGTAATTAGTCGGTAGTC
>CAYMXD010000060.1:0-8913 GCA_964394095.1 uncultured Mesohalobacter sp.
TCATAGAAGTTTTAATACAACTCAAAAAGCCTGAAATAAACAGGCTTTTTGAGTTACAAAACATAAGAAGTGTTTATTTGACCATCAATTTTTTGACCATCTCAGTATTGTTTTGATTGACTTTTACAAAGTATATTCCTGAACTTAAGTTACTCACGTCTAAATTATAATTAGCCATCGCGTTAGAAATATTTTGTGTTTTCACCAAACGACCATTCACATCATAAAGATGAATAAAGGTTTCAGAACTCGGAGCTTCATCAAATAATATTTTAACAACATCATTGGCAGGGTTGGGGTATAATGTGAAAAAATCAGTTGAAAACTCTTGATTATTAAGTGTTATGGCGGTACAAATTTCAATAGACCAGGAATCTATAGTTCCTGTATTTGATGAAACAAAATCTGTCACTCGCAGTGTCCAATCTCCATCGGTATTTCCGTCTTTAAATGTGCTTAATAATTCTACGGGTTCCCATTCCCCTGATATTAAACTACCACAATTTGAATCGGGTAATTCTTGTGCTCCATCTAGAAATCTTATATCCATCCCTGCTGAATTACATAAATTTTTACTCCATAATTGAACAATCTCACCATCTGGCGATTCTAATTCAATATCTATATCTTTTAAGCGGTTGTGTGTTAATTCCAGGTTGACTTTTACACTTTGAACAATATCATCTTCGGCGATGTTGATTATAGATTCTGCAGGAACTCCGGCTGTAGGATTGAAGATAGTTCCAAGACCATCTGGTACACTAACAGTATTAGTATTGCTCTCTGTACTACAGGTCGTATTGACATTAAAAACTTCTTCATTTAAAGCAAAGAAGATATTATCAGATGCTTTTACCATTAATCTGCAATTTTGACTCGCAATACCAGCTGGCACAGTAATATTCTGTGTACCATCGTTTGGCGTGTTGGCCAACAATACTTCATCAAAACTAAGACCTCCATTTGTAGATAAAATTATATCTACTTCGCTAGCATCAATACCATTGGCATCTGTTCCAGCCACATTCCAAGTAATAGTCACATTATCGCCAACATTCCAAAGGATGTCTGGTGTATTCTGCGAAGTAACCTTAAAAGGACCGGCTGCACCTACTACATTAACATTAACCAAATCTTGAACAGTTTGCCCACCGTTAATATTGTTATCTCTTACAGTAACAACAAAGTTCATATCTCTGGACACGTTAGATAAAACCTCCCAGGTGGTTTGAATCTGATTATTGAGTAGGGTTTCCATTCTTGGAAAATATCTTGACGATGAATTATTAGGTTGAAAATTTCTAAAATTAGGACCAAGGTTGGAGGTGGAAGTTGGTGGCTGAATACTTATTTCGTTATCAAACTGTTCCCAATTGTAGGTAAGCATATCATTATCAAGGTCTGAGGCTTCTACATCTAGAACAAACGGAGTACGCCTGGGTATGATGTAATTAGACTGAGATATAAGACTTGGTGGATTATTTGCTATGGTGGTATTTTGTGCACATGAAATATCACTAATTACGCTATACATTTGTTGCAAACTGTGAGAATGGTAATAATCAAAATTAAAGCCTTGTACCGATGGCGAACAACCGGTAAAACTAAATCCGTAGCTCATAATGGTTACGCCGCTCCCGGTCTCATAGGCAGAAGAATCGGTTCGCTGACAATCATTATTTTGTGTATGTCTTGCTCCCATTTGATGACCGATTTCATGGGCAAAAATTAAATCTATATCCCCAGTAGGAACAGACAAGCCAGAAGAGGCTCTAGACTTTAAAGCATCATCACAAACACTATATCCCAAATTAGTGTTGAAAAAAGCTACTCCACCTCCAATAGTTGATAAAACATGACCAATATCGTAATTGCCATTACCTATAACAGTGGGTAAATAGGCATTATTTTCCGTTGCAAGGTCGGCTGTTGTAGGATTATTTGAAGCATTGGTAAAAGGATCTGTTGCAGTGTCTAAAAATATAATGCTATCATTATTTGGTATAAGCTGTAGGTTAGCAGCCAAATCATTTTCCAAAATACCATTTACACGATCAACAGTTTGTGTAATAGCTCCGAGGACGGCAGCTTTTTTTTGAGCCTCGGAAGCCCCGCCTAATCCAGCTTCATTGACGTGGTATTGAGCATATTCTGCTGTTGTTGCAACGGCTAATCTTAATGTTCTCAACGTAGAATCATTTACCAGGTTTGCAGAAGAACTCATCGCCGCAGTAGTGGCCTGACTTTCCAAGTCTTCATTAAAATCACATTTAACTTCAGGAAATACTGCATCTGCTAAATTAAAGACTTTATAAAAAGATCCGTTTTTTGTCATAGGATTGATATAAATAGAACCATTATTACTAAATATTTTAGTATAAACGCCCATTGGTGTTATGGTCATCCTAAGCCTGTCAGAATTCTGTCCTCTGGACTTTCCAACATAAGATTTAATTGAAGGATAATTTGAAGCCAACTGAGGAGATAAAGTTTGGACTTCAAAAAATTCAAAAATTCCAAATTTATTATCACCATAAGGCATTTCCAACAAAATAGTAGATGAATTAGATTCAGACCTTAAAGGCGCGTCGAGTAGTACAGATTTAATTTGAGCTTCATCGAGTTGGTATATATTGTATTTAGCCACTTGAGTTTCTGAATTAATCAAATCTTCTTCTAAAATATCATTTATGGTTTTACCACTCCAAAAATTATCCTGTGAGATAGAAATCAATGGCATTAAAATGCATAAAGCGAAAATAGATTTTTTCATTTTGATTTTATTTTTTTTGTAAATATACACATAGAATCAAAATTTAATTCTTAAATAAAAAAAACTGCAAAATATTATTTTTGCAGTTTTTTTTGCTTCATTGTGATATTAACCTTAATTGATGATAAGCTTTTGAACAAACTTCCCCTCTCTGTTTGCGACTTCTAAAAGGTAGGTGCCTGATTGATATTCATTTTTAAGCCTGACTTCTTGAGTTAAAACATCTGGCTTAAAATTTAGTTTTTCAATCAGTCGTCCCTGTATATCGTAAACAGATATTTCAGAACCACGGTCTATAACCTCTGAAAAATTCAAATAAAATGTTCCATTATTAGGATTTGGAGAAATTGAGAAACTATTCTGTTGGTTATCTTCTACCGAAAAAGTAGTTGAGCAGATTTCAATTTCCCATGAATTTAAAGTCCCTGTGTTACCAGATACAAAATCAACGATAGCTAACGTAAAATCGCCTTGAGTTCCAGGGGCAAAAATATCTGCAATAGATGTACTGGTATCTAATGGAGAATATATGCCGGTAATAGGATTTCCACAGGATGTTGATCCCGGATTAGGTAACATGGCTCCAAAATCATTAAACGTCACATCAATAGTGGCCTGACCTGAACAATTGCCAATCCAGAGGTTGGAAAAATCACTGCCGGAATTTTGGAGTTGAAAAAGAATTTCATCAACTGAATTGTGAGTGGCATTGATGTTAATATTTATATCCGTGATGTTTTGTATGTCGTCCGGAATTGTAATCGTACTAAAGGCAGGTGTACCGGCAGAAGGTGAATTAGGTGTTCCATTACCGTCTGGTATATTTTCTGATGTTGAATTTGAATAATTATCACAAACATTAGTCACGTTGGTATCTATGGCGAACATATTTTCATTTAAGGCAAAATATACATTATCAACCGCTTTAACCATAATTCTACAGAAGGGGAACTGGAGATTTGGAACAGTTATATCATGTGTACCATCATTAAGCGTGTTTGAAGCTAATGTAGTATCATAAGTAAAACCGCCATCGGTTGAAAGAAGTATATCTACATTACTGGTATTTATACCATTGCCGGTAGTTCCGGCAACATCCCAGGTAATGGTTCTGGTTTCTCCGGGTAACCAATTGATATCTGGAGTATTTTGTGAAGTCACTTTAAAAGGGCCTGCTGCATCTTCAACAGCCAAATTCAAAAAACTGGAAACGTTTTGTCCACCATTAATATTATTATCCCTCACGTTGACGGTGAAAAACAAATTTCTGGACACGCTGGGTAAAACTTCCCATGTAGATTGGAGTTGATTATTAAGCAAAGTTTCAATTTCAGGAAAATAACTCAAGTTGGATGGTCCATTGGTAGAAGTCGATAAAGGTGGTTGAGTGCTAATTTGATTATCAACCTGTTCCCAGCTATATGTTAAGGGATCATTGTCCGCATCAGTGGCATTTGCTTCGAGAACAAATGGCGTACTTTTGGGTATGGTATGATTAGATAGTGGCGTAACTGTTGGGGGGCTATTGGCAATTGTAGTAGTCTGAGCACATGAATTTTCGATTGTATTAAAAATTTGAACAATACTAGCCACATGGTAATAATCAAAGCTAAAACCCTGAACATCTGGTGGGCAACCGGTATTTCCGTACGACATAACGGTTACGCCGTTTCCTGTTTCATATACAGAATTATCAGATCTGTTGCCTCCACAGGAGTTATTAAAGGTATGAAATGCACCTAATTGATGGCCTAATTCATGAGCAAAAACTAAATCTTGACCATCTCCTATCGGAGACCCGGAAAAAGTACCAGATACGCCTCCGGCCTTATTGTCATCTACACAAACAAAACCACGTTAGGCTACACCACCACCGATAGTAGTTAAAACATGACCAATATCAAAATTAGCATTTCCAACTGCACCTGGTAAAAATGTAATATTTTGGTTAAGATAAGTCCCTGTTGTGGGGTTAGTAGAAACATCAGAATAGGGATCTGTTGCAGGATCTAAAAATATTATATTATCATTATTTGGTATGAGTTGTAAAGTAACAGCTAAATCATTTTCCATTATTCCATTCACGCGATCTACAGAAACTGCAATTGCCGCCAAAACAGCTGCTTTCTTTTGGGCATCAGTTCCATTGTTCAATCCAGCTTCATTGATATGAAATTGAGAATACTCTGCTGTGGTTGCAACGGCTAACCTAAATGTTCTCAATGTAGAATCGTCTACAATGCTTGAGGTACTCATGGCAGTGGTACTAGCTTGAGCCTGATCTCCTAATTGTGTTTCAAAATCGCATTGCATTTGTGCAAATTCGGCATCAACTGAATTAAAAACTTTATAGAATGTCCCATTTTTAGTCATAGGATTAATGTAAACTGAACCTTTATTGCTATATATTTTAGCATATACGCCTATAGGCGTGATAGTAATTCTAACTCTGTCCGGGTTTTGCCCTCTGCCCTGTCCTACGTAGGATTGGATTGAAGGATAACTGGATGCCAGTTGTGGCGATAAAGTTTGAACTTTAAACATTTCAAACACCTCAAATTTATTTTCCCCGTAAGGTAATTCTAAGATGACATCCGAGGATGTTGATGCTGATCTCAATGGTGCATTTTGAAGCTCATTAATAAAGACTACTTCATCAAGTTGGTATATATTGAAATCAGATACTTGTGTCGTGTAATTTATCAAATCGTCTTGAGGAATATCACTCATAGGCTTATCAGTCCATAAATTACTTTGAGAAAAAGCACTAAATGATAATATAAAACATAAGTAGAAAATAGTTTTGTTCATTGTTTTTTATTTTAAAAGATATGTTAATTAGGTATTTTTTAAAATTAAAAAAACTGCAAAAGTATTTGCAGTTTTTAATAATTTATTGTGATAATAAATCTATTTGATAACAAGCTTTTGAACAAATTTCCCATCATTATTAGAAATTTCTATCAAATACACACCAGACTGGTATTGGTTTTTTAGCTGAATTTGTTGAGTTAAAAGGTTTGGATTAAAGTCTAGTTTCTCAATTAAGCGCCCCTGAATGTTGTAAAGTGAAATTTCAGACGTACTGTCTACGGGCTGTGTGAAATTTAAATTAAATAGTCCATTATTTGGATTAGGTGTTATACTGAAGTTATTGATTTGGTTGTCTTCAGTTGAGAAAGTTGTAGAACAAATTTCTATCTCCCATGAATTGATACTTCCAGTATTACCAGATACAAAATCTACAGCTGCTAACGCGAAAGTTCCTTGTGTTCCCGGTGCAAAAATATCAGCTATGGAAGTATCGGTGTCAACCGGAGAATATGTACCGGTAATGGGGTCTCCACAAGATGTTGATCCGGGGTTAGGCAAAGAAGACCCGTTATCATTGAATGTTAAATCTATATTTGCTTGTCCTGAACAATTGCCTATCCATAGATTGGAAAAATCACTGCCGGAGTTTTGTAGTTGAAAAAGTATTTCATCAACTGAATCGTGAGTAGCATTGATGTGAATATTTATATCCGTAATGTTTTGAATGTCATCTGGAATTGCTATTGTACTAAAAACAGGTGAACCGGCAGAAGGCGATGTAGGCGTCCCATTTCCGTCCGGTATTGCAAATGCAGTACTATTAGCATATTGGTCGCAGGTTGTAGATACATTAGTATCAATGGCAAAAGAGTTTGGGTTTAGAGCGAAAAATATGTTATCCTCCGCTTCTACCATAATTCTGCAAAATGCTGCTTGAACATTAGGCACTGTAATATCATGAGAACCGTCGTTGGGTGTACTTGAGGCCAATGTTGTATCAAACGTAATCCCTCCATCGGTGGATAAAAGAATATTGACATTACTAGTATTGATGCCATTGGCTGTTGTGCCGGCAACATCCCAAGTCACAGTTCTGGTTTCACCGGGAAGCCAGTTGATGTTGTTTGTATCTTGAGAAGTGACCTGGAAAGGCCCCACATTCGCAAAATTAACTGTTGTAAAATCTCTGGAGGATTGTCCTACCTGTATATTATTATCTCTCACCGTTACAACAAAATCCATACTCCTCGCCACAGAAGGAACAACTTCCCAGGTTGGAGTAAGGTTATTGGCTATAACAGATTCAAGTCTTGGGAAATAGCGTCTGGAATCAGAAGAGGATGGCAATGCTCTAAAATTGGGTCCATTTGTAGAACTGGCTAATGGTGGCTGAGTAGATATCTCGTTATCCACCTGCTCCCAGTTAAAAGTTATGGGATCATTTTCTGCATCGACGGCATTCACATCCAGATAAAATGCAGTTCCGTTGGGAATGGTGTAACTTGGTGGTAAGGCCGTTATAGTCGGGGCAGTATTAGATTGTGATCCAAAATTTCCACACGAGGCACCAACACCGGAAGTGATGTTGTTAAACATTTGATTAATACTAACTTGATGAAAATTAGCGTCGCTGTTGTTTTGCACGTTTGGCGGGCATATTCCCGCGTAACCCATGATTGTACTACCACTACCAGTCTCAAATGCACTTTGATTGGATCGTTGGCAATCGTTATTCTGGGTGTGGGTTGCACCAAGCTGATGACCGAACTCGTGACTAACGTAGTCGATATCAAACGGATCTCCGATAGGATTCGCAATTCCAGTAACTCCTCTGGCTTTACCATTACTAGAGCAAATAGAATTCAGAGATGCTAGACCTGCGCCTCCGGTACTAAATACGTGTCCAATGTCATAATTATTTGATCCAATAACATTTGTAATATTGACTTGGTTTTCACTAATCATAGCTCCGGCATTGTTACCGGTGTAAGGATCTGAACCTGGATCTAAATAGATGATTTGATCATTACTAGCAATGATTTGAAAAGTAACCCCCATATCATTCTCATAGATAGAATTTACACGATCTACGGTCACCACCATAGCAGCTAGAACCGCAGCAACTTGTTGAGTAGCTGTTCCCGAGCCTAATCCGGCTTGATTGATGTGATATTGGGAATACTCTCCAGTTCCCGCTAACGCCAGATCATAAGTCCTCAGGGTGTTATCGTCTACGGTAAATGTCTGATATGTATAATCACTTTCACTGTCTCCATCAAATTCTGCTACAAGACCATCTGGCGAGTTAACGTCACAGGCAAGCGTGGTGATGTCTTGTGCGTCGCTTTTCAAAAAAGAAACATAATAGTCACCGTTCTTATCGTAAGGATTTATAAACACTTGGCCTACGTCGGGCTTTTTAATCATAGCATAAATACCCTGAGGGGTAATGGTTAACCTTAAAACACTGGCATCCCTTTTGTTTGCTCTTCGACCTACAAAAGATTGAATTTCAGGATAGTTTTGTGCCAATTCCGGCGCTAATGTCTTGACTTTAAACATTTCGTAAATTTCAAAGCTACCGTCTTGATTTGGTAAGGACACTTCAATATCACTATTTGATGTTTCTTCCCTGTAAGGAGCTGTACTTAAATGAGACAATAATCCAGTTTTATTAAACGAAAAATAATTGGCCTGTTTCAAAATCATATCATATTCAATAATATCATCTTGATTAACTTTTAAATCTTTTTCATCAATAGAATTCCAGAAAGTTCTTTGTGCATTGGAATTACTCATCATGAGTACAATAAGTAAAATGGAAAGTAGATATTTTATCATAATTTGCTTTTAATGTTAAGTTTGAATTAATTTTACCCAACAAATTAAGGTATTTTTTTCTAAATGTCATAATATTGAAGCATAAATTTTTAAAATCAAACCATGAAAAAATTAATTATACTATTATTTTTATGTGCTTTAGGTACAACAGAAGCCCAAGTCTTATCTCCTCAACCCAGTCCCTCAACAACGCTTAAACAAGTGGTTGGACTTACACAATTTGAAGTCAATTACTCTAGACCATCAATGCGAGGCAGAGAAATTTTCGGAGACCTTGTTCCATTCGGCAAATTATGGAGAACCGGAGCTAATAAAAATACTACTATCAAATTTGATGACAACATCATTTTTGGAGGTCAGGAAGTTGCTCCTGGAGAATATGCTGTTTTTACAGTACCTAATGAAGGAGAATGGAAAGTATATTTGTACTCAAATACAGGAAATTGGGGAACACCTTCAGAATGGAATGAAGATGAGATTGTGGC
>CAYMXD010000061.1:0-8913 GCA_964394095.1 uncultured Mesohalobacter sp.
TGAATTGTAAGTTGAATGAATTATAATATAAATAAGAACTTTGATAAATTTAAGGGCAAAGGCCCCTCTAAGTTTAAACACAGTTTGGCACAAGAACGCACAAATACTTATGACAATGCTATTCTTTACCATGATTATTTTCTAGGTCAAGTACATCATGAGCTAAACAAAATTAAACATCCGGCTTATTTTCTGTATTTTTCAGATCACGGTGAAGAGGTGTATGAAAGCATTGATTTTTCTGGACATGCAGATGAAAATCCAACAAAATCTATGCTTGAAATACCTTTTTTTATTTGGATGAATGATGAGTTTAAATCCAATTTAGAATACACCTATAGGCCCAATAACCCTTACAAATTAGATTGTTTTATACATACATTTTCTGAATTGAATGGCATTCAGTTTGATGCTTTTGAAAATTCAAAATCAATATTTCATCCACAGGATAAAACTAAAAGACGACAAATAGGCCAGGGGCAGTATTACGATGAATTACCTTAAATTTATGAAAACGCAGATTTATATATACCAGCTGTTATAAGGGCGCGTTGAATTTTCTTTAATAGGTTTAAGACGAAGCCTGGAAATTTGATAAGTAATGATTGTTTTGAATTTAGGTTTGCCGGGTTAATTTCAGATAAAGTTTGTTGAAATAATTCTTTATTTTGGTTCATTTTTGCCTGTAGTGCCAGGGAATAACGGTTGATGTCTAAATATTTTTTAAGTTGTGGGTTTTTGCCTTCTTCTTTCTGATGTTTATCAATATATTTTTTCTTTTCTAATAAAGTGTGTGCATCAGAGAGATTGTTTTCGGTGATACGGTTATAGGTTATAGTATGAGTTGGGTTGTATCCAATTTTATATTTTTGACTAAATCTAATCATAAAATCTAAATCTTCACCTGTTTTTAAATCCTCATCAAAACCTTCAAGAGCTTCGAATATTTCTTTTTTTACAGCAATACTGGATGTCCAAAAAAGCGGATCTATAAAACTGTATTCTAAATAATTATCTATATAATTAATACCCTCTGAAAGATTTTTACTGTAAACGGGTGTTTTTATAAAACTGCGTTCAAGTTTAATTTTATAAGCGTTAGACACTAGCTCTGCTTTGGGAAGCTCATCGATGCAATTTTTTAATTCTTGTAGATGTTCAGGTTTCCAAATATCATCTGCATCCAAAAACGCAATCCATTTACCCTTAGATACCTCTACACCATTATTTCTTGCAGCTGCTACACCTTGATTTTGTTGATTTAAGAGGTTGATCTTTTCAGTTTTTAGAGATTTCACTATTTCCAAACTTTTGTCAGTAGATCCATCATTCACGATAATAATCTCAAAATCCTTAAACTTCTGCTCTAGAAGGCT
Source organism: uncultured Mesohalobacter sp. (assembly GCA_964394095.1). GTDB lineage: Bacteria > Bacteroidota > Bacteroidia > Flavobacteriales > Flavobacteriaceae > Psychroflexus. The sequence goes on from CAYMXD010000061.1 coordinate 1,377, forward strand.
CTTTAAAGTTCTTTGAACAAAGTTTTCTTTATTGTAAAGTGGTATGAGGACCGAGAAAAATGGCATTTAGTAGTGTTTACTGAAATATAATAACCTATAAACATCAAAAAGCCATATAGGCTTGCCTCTGTTTATTAGTCGATTTGTAATTTGCTTTTGAGTTAAATTATACAGCCAATTTAAAACATTTCTCAGATATATTTTTTCTAAACCATGATATAGTTTAGTTATCTTAGTCTTTTGCTTGTCTATAATGTTTTGGTGTTCGAGAAAAATAAGTGTTCTTAAGCCTTCTTTTGTTTTATTGATAAACTCCTGATTAGACTCCAGATTTTCATGATTTACAGCGTTATCAATATGAAAGACAGGTATGTTTTTATCTTTCAATTCTTTAGCAAATACTATTTCTTCAAACCCGTAGTGTGTAATTTTGTCTTCAAATTTAACATCACAATCTTTTAGTAATGTATTTGAAGTTAAAAATAGTTTGTAAGCTTCTTTTGACCTTTCTGTGGCTATTTTGCTTTCTCTTTTAATACCGTAATGGTATCTTAAATTATTTTTAAACTCATCTTTGTTTTTATAAGAGAGGCCTCCAAAACAAGCAAAGCTTCGGTGTTTTTTCGAAAAATCGAGATAGCTTCTTATAAAGTGTTTCGATGTTGGGAAAACATCGCTGTCCAGCATTAGTTTCAGTTCAAACTTAGATTGATCTAATAGTAGGTTTTTATTCCTTGCTCTGCCCATATTTTTATCATGTTCTAAATAGGTTGCGCATTTCAATTTATTAATTTTTCGGTTAGATTTTAAGAACTGATGGCCACCGTCTTCACTAACCAAAATTTCGAAAACGATGCCTGATTTTATGCATTGCTTGTGCACTTCATTAACTAACTCGTAGCATGAATAGTTGTAAGTTGGAATTAGCACACTTATCATTGGCTTGTGCAGTTTAGATAGATCACTCTTTTGCTTTCTTTTGGACGACTTCAAAGACCTTTTGACCGTCACATTTTAAAGTTTTTGAAGGATATTTTAGCAAGAGCGCATAATCGTGTGTAGCCATTAAAATCGTATTACCGTTTTTGTTGAGGTCTTGTAAGACTTCCATGACTTCTACAGAGGTTTGAGGGTCTAAGTTTCCAGTAGGTTCATCGGCAAGGATGAGCTCCGGGTCGTTGAGTAATGCTCTAGCAATAGCTATTCTCTGTTGTTCTCCTCCCGAAAGCTGATAAGGAAATTTGAAGTTTTTAGTCTGCATACCAACTTTCCTCAAGACTTTGTCTATTTTACTTTCAATTTCGCCTTTGTCTTTCCAGCCGGTTGCTTTTAAGACAAATTCTAAATTTTGTTTAACATTCCGGTCGTTCAATAGTTTAAAATCCTGAAAAACAACTCCCAGCTTTCTTCTTAAGTAAGGGATTTCCTTTTCTTTCAGCTTTTTTAAATCCATACCTACAATTTCACCCTGTCCTTCCTTTAAGGGGATATCGCCATAAAGGGTTTTCATAAAGCTACTTTTGCCTGTACCTGTTTTACCAATTAAATATACAAATTCACCTTTATTGATATTTACATTTACTTCAGATAGTATGAGAGATTCACGTTGATATATAGCTACATTGGTTAAAGTAAGTATGGTTTCAGACATGTTTGTTTATTTAAACGGCGGGTAAAGATAAAAAAATATAACCTCTAAATCACTTTTTGATTTATGACATGATTTTTAGACATCCAAGATAAATCATAATTCTACTTTTTAAGCATGACCTAACTTCGCTTTTTTCAATTTTACAGCTTAAAAAGAGTTTCATAAAAAAAAACATCCGTTAGCTAAAATAATACCAACGGATGTTTTAGAATAATTATTTTGAGAGAAAATAAATTTATTCAATATAATGTGAGATATGTTGAGATTATATATTGAATTAAATTTTCTCTAAATACTCACTGACCTTTTTTCTTAAGGCATCGCCTCTCAAATTTTTGGCTATGATAACACCCTTTTCATCAATTAAAAAAGTAGCTGGAATTGATCGAACTCCCCATTCTTTAGCAATTGGCTCGTTCCAATATTCTAAATTAGAGACGTGATACCAATCCATATTGTCATCTTTTATTGCCTTTTTCCAACCTCGCTCAGTTTTATCGAGAGAAATACTTATAATAGAAAATCCGTCATCTTTAAATTCATTAAACACTTTGACAACATTAGGATTTTCAATTCTACAAGGTTTACACCAAGACGCCCAAAAATCTATAAGCGTGAGCTTACCCATGGCATCTTCTAAGCTGACCATTTCTCCTTCCGGATTTGGGGCTTTAAAGGTTTGTGCTTTAGCACCAATATCTGTTTTAGACATTTTAGCTATGTTTTCCTTGATTAGTTTTCCAAGGGTGTGGTCTTTAACCTCATTTGAAAAACCCTCGTATATTTTTTCTATTTCTTTGTTTGGAATTTTTTTCTCAGACATCAAATCAGATAAGGCGAGTGCTGCAATTATTGAATTAGGATTTTCAGAGGCTATCTTCTTTCTAAAAGTAATATCTTCTTTTTGGTAATTATCCTGTTGCTTTTTTAAAGACATATAAGACTCTCTATCTTTATCCATCATGGCTTGTCTCATATCATTAGACAAATCATACATTTTTTTAGACTTTACTTTAAGCGTATCCATGTATTTCATGAGTAGGCTATTATGCTTGCCGCCTGTGATTTTTGAACTTCTTAAGCTATCTTTGTAAAGAATAGCCTCTATAGGTTCATCTTCGTTTACAAAAAATAAGTTACTTTCTACGCCGTCTATTTTTATCATATTAATCTGCTGAGGCTTCCCCTTTTCAATATTCACCTTAAACGACCCTTGTTGAATTTGAACCGTATCCAGTGGTACAGGCTGGTTATTTTTACCAAGTTTTGATACATAGACATTTGTAAGGTCAGGTAAGCCGTCTATTTGAGCTGAAAAATCAGCCGTATCATTTTCGCAGCTTATAAAAAGGCTTAAACAAAATATACTTAAAATTATATTTTTCATCATAAAAATTTTTACAAAAATAATTAATGACTTAGACAAAAAAGAGTTTTTTGGATAATATATTGTTAATTGAATTTTTTCAACTCAAGGATGAACAAGATCAGATGTTCTTTGCGTTTCAATCGTTCTGTTTATGCTCTCTTGCTTATTTATACAATCCCCATTTTCTTTAATAAAAAAGAAGCATTCATGTTTTGGCAAATGCCTTCTTTGAATTTATAATCAAAATATAACTCACCTTCCTTTATTTCTGCATCAAAGTAATAATTGTGTACAGCATCTAATTTTTCTGAAAGACTGCATAAACTTAAATCATGCGTAGCAATAATTCCGGTGCTTTTAGTTTTAACTAGCTTTTCAATAAATTGTTTGGAGCCTTTTGCTTTATCATGAGAATTTGTGCCTTTCAGGATTTCATCTAGAACGATAAAGTACTTATCTGTTTTGATGTGTTTAACGATAGTTTTTAGTCTTGATAGTTCGGCATAGAAGTAAGACGATTCATCGCTTAGAGAATCTGATGTGCGCATGCTGGTGATTAATTTTGTGGGAGTGTAAGAACATGATTTTGCGCAAACAGGTAAGCCTACATTAGCCATAACTGCCATTAAGGATACCGTTCTCAGGAATGTGCTCTTGCCTGCCATATTGGCGCCGGTGATGATTAAAAAATTTTCATTATGGATAGAAAAATCATTGGAGACAGCTTGATTTTCAGGAATTAAGGGATGGCAAGCCGATTCGCATTTAATGATATGTTTTTCATCTTTGCTGATTTCAGGAAAACTAAATTTGGTTTGATTATAAGTAAGATTTGCAAGACTATTGAACGCATCAATTTCAGCAACAACTTGAAACCATTTTTTTAAGGACGTTTTGTGTTGATCTAGCCATCCTTCAATTTTATAAGATTGCTGCAAGTCCCAAAGAAATAAAGCATTCAAAACAAATCCCACTAGAAAATTTTGTCGTTGTTCCAAGCTGTCTATAAATTTTGAAAATTGTTTTATAATTTCCGAAACTTTTGAGTTCTCAGCTATGAGTTCAGATTGTCTTTGGGTAAGCAGTTGACTGTTGAACTTTTCTTGTTCGACAGCAGAAATTAATTTGTGATATTGTCTGAATATTTCTTGGGCTTTTGAAGTAATTACAGATAAATTACTCACCTTCTTAAAAAACCTTCCTGTAATGCCAAGTCCTATAAAAATCCATAGTAGTAGCTGCATTATGCCAATAACTTTAAAGGCATAAAGCCCAACAATAACTAGGGATAAAACACTAAAAATATATCCTCCTATCTTAAAATATTTTGGCACAAAGTTTTTGTGGTTTTCTAGCGCAATCAATATATTATTTAATTTCTCCTGTCCTGAAAGCATTTGAGCATCTGCTGTAAAATTTTGACGAAATTTTATTTTTTCAGCTAATTCTTTTACGGCTTCCTGCTTGTCCTTAATACCTTTAATGGAATTGCTTTTAAGCATTTTAGCAAGAATATGCTGCCCTTCAGTAAGTCCGGTTCTATTTAGAAATTGAAAGAAGGATTTTTCGCCAAATAAATCTATGTCTTCAGCATAGGCATGAGATGCGTCTTTATAAGTATTGCCCGGATTAAACTGATTGAATTTCCCATTGATGGCATCAATTTCGTTCTGATTGATGTCTATTAGTAATTTGGTTTTTCTTTTCAGTTCTTTTAAACTTGTATGCGTTTTGACTAGGACGACAAAAGAAATAAAAAAAGCAACACCAATACATGTAAGCCAAAGGCTTGAAGACCATAAAAAATAAACACCGACTACTGCTATAATGAAAATAGCTATCCTTATAAGACTCATCTGAAGAATTTTACCGCTAAGTAATTTTACTTCAGACTTATACGTTTCTATATTTTTTTTATAAACCTCTAGTCTTTTCATAGCATTGCAAAAGTATCATAAAAATTGTCTTTATAAGACTAATTGCTTAGACGCTTACTAAAGAATCTTTTCAAAATTCATAGCCGTTTCTATCAGGGCTAAATGCGAATAGGCTTGAGGGAAATTGCCAAGTAGTCTTTTGGTCTTAAAGTCGATGTCTTCGCTAAATAGTCCGAGGTGATTAGAATAGCTCAATAATTTTTTAAACTGCTCTAAAGCTTCTTCGGTTCTGCCAATTTTGTTCAAACTATCGATGTACCAGAAGGTGCAAATGGTGAATGAAGATTCGGGCAAGCCAAAGTCGTCTTTAGTTTTGTAGCGGTAGAGCAACCCATCATTGGTCAGTTCTTTGCCTATGGCTTCAACTGTTTTGATAAATTTTGGGTCTTTATCTTCAACAAAACCATAGTTATTCATCAGCAATACAGCTGAGTCTAAATCTTTTGAATCGTAAGCTTGCGTAAAAGCCTGTACGTCTTCATTCCAGGCATTGGTCATAATATCTTCTCGTATTTCTGCTTCAAGGGCTTCCCAGCGTTCCAGTTTTGAGGTTTTCCCCAATATTTTAGAAACCTTAATGGCTCGATCTATAGCCACCCAACAAAGCACTTTAGAAAAGGTAAAATGTTTATCTTCTTCTCTAAATTCCCAGATGCCTTTATCAGGTTCTGTCCAGTGATGACGTACTACCCATGCAATTCCTTTGGTTAGAGTCCATAATTCTTCATGGTTTTCGGTATCGTTTTTAAAGCGTAAAAGTTCTTGATAGATTACATCCATGAGAATGCCATAAATATCGTTTTGTTTTTGTTCATAGGCGGCATTTCCAATTCTAACCGGCTTGGAATTCTTGTAGCCACTCAAATGGTCGAGAAAGTGCTCGGTTAATTTCTTTTCTTTATTAATGCCGTACATGATTTGCAGTTTTTCATTTTTGTCTGGAATTAGATCAATCACAAACTGCAGGTAGTGTTTTGCCATACGTGTATGCCCTAACTTAGAAACTACACTTACTACCATTGAAGCATCCCGAATCCAGCAAAACCGATAATCCCAATTTCTTACTTCGCCTATGGTTTCGGGTAAGGATGTTGTGGCAGCTGCAAGAATAGCACCGCTTTTATCGTAGCTTAATAGCTTGAGGGTCATGGCACTTCGTATAATTTCAGCATTAAAATGTTTGAAGTTTGGAGTTTTTTCCGTCCAATTTAGCCAATATACACGGGTTCTTTGATATTCTAAGTAAACATAATTTAGATCAGGAACATCTATTTTTTCATTGTATGATACTAAGAAAAAAGCATCCTGAGTCAATTTCATTTCGGTACCATTCACTATGGTTTGGTGGTCCAGATTTGAATATAGAAACATGGTATCAAAATGATTCTCATCTTCAACTAAACTAACTATAAATCTGTCTTTTAGGTACTTAAGGGTGTTGCTCTTAGCATACTCCAGTTTAGGTTGAAAATCAACTTTCAACTTTGGGGTTCCTTTTTTTATTCTTAAAAATCGAATAATTTCCGGTGGTGCGTGAAAGTTCATGTCGTTTTTATGATAACGGGGTAGAAAATCTAAAACTTCAAAGGCCGCTTCATCACTTTCAAAAGTTGTTCTTAAAATACAGGTTTTTTTGACGTATTCTTGGGTAATGTTGTAGCTGTCATCCAAAATAAATCCAAAATGCCCTCCCTTTTGCTCGTCCAAAATTTTAGCAAACACCGAAGCAGAATCAAATTCGGGTAAACAACACCAGTCTATTGAGGCATTTTTTGACACTAAAGCCGCTGAACGACAGTTACCTATAATTCCATAATCAAGATTATTCATAAAATATGTTTAGAGTAAAGGCTAAATGAAATACTTTTTTTATTTTAATACAAATTTTTTGCATAAAATCACAAAATATTATGAGTAAGACAATTATTGTTTCCAATAGATTACCTCTTCAGGTACAAACAGACGGAGAAGACATAAAAGTAACGCCCAGTGTTGGCGGATTGGCTACAGGCATGAAATCTGTACATCGCGACAGTAATGGTGTTTGGGTGGGGTGGTCCGGCCTTACAGACGAAGAAATAGATCCGGAAATGCAAAAAAAAGTTGATGATGCTGTCCAAAGAGAACAATGTGTCGGTGTCAATTTAACTGAAGACGATATACAAAATTACTATTACGGCTTTAGTAATCGTACACTCTGGCCTTTGTTTCACTATTTTTTAGAATATACCGAGTTTGAAAAAGAAGCCTGGGAAAGCTATAAACGGGTCAATGAAAAATTTGCCAAAGTCGTTATCGACCAAATTGATGATGGCGATAAAGTCTGGATTCACGACTACCAACTTTTACTGTTACCACAATTGATTAAGGCGGCCAAACCCGATGTGCCAATTGGATTTTTTCTTCATATTCCTTTTCCATCTTATGAAATTTTCAGAACATTTCCTAAACGTAAAGAAATTCTTGAAGGCATGCTTGGCTCAGACTTAATAGGATTTCATACCTACGACTACGAACGTCACTTTTTAAGTTCGGTGAAAAGAATTGCCAATGAGGAAGTGAAATTTAATAAAGTAAACC
>CAYMXD010000062.1:0-8895 GCA_964394095.1 uncultured Mesohalobacter sp.
CAATATGAGAAGCTTCAACTATACATTTATTACCCGTATGTGCTGCGGAATAGCCATTAACATCCAAAAAGGCCACTTGCCTGAAAGCTTTACCCGGATCTATCTCGAGTAGTCTTTCTAATGCTTCTTCAGCGGTAGAACCTTCGTTCATCAATTTTAAACCATTGGGGCCATAAGAGGGATTCACAAAAGACTGTGTGGCTACTACCCCAACACCGGATTTACCCCATGCAACACTATTGCCAACAGCAAACCAGTGGCTCTGTACGGCTACCCCCATTTCGCCCGTAGTTTCATCTCTGGCCACTATAGAAAAGGTATGGGCAAATTTGTCTTTATAGGCTTTTTTTTGGGCATTTAAATTGATGCTCAATAAAGCTATACTTAAGATTAAACATATTTTAAAAAGTGAATTCATATCTAATAATATTTTAATACTTGCAATTTAAGATTTCAATGGAGTTAGGCGAGAAATAAAAATTTAAAATTTATTTTCGATAATTAGATTTTTATATGTTTATAAGACTAAAATCCACTTTAGAAGTTAAATTTCTACACTCGAATTCCCTATATTTGCAATAAGTTTATATCATTATGCCCTATAAAAGAGTACTACTCAAACTTTCTGGTGAAGCCCTCATGGGCAACCGCCAATACGGAATTGACCCTGAACGCCTTGCCGAATACGCTCAAGAAATAAAAACGGTTATAGACAAAGATATTGAAGTGGCCATTGTCATTGGTGGCGGGAATATCTTTAGAGGTATAGCCGGTGCCAGCAAGGGCATGGATCGTGTACAGGGCGACCATATGGGTATGCTGGCTACGGTTATCAACGGTTTGGCGCTGCAGAGTGCCTGTGAAGACCAAGGGATTCAAACCCGACTGCAGTCGGCTATAAAAATCAATGAAGTGGCAGAGCCCTTTATCAGACGAAAAGCCATTCGCCATCTGGAAAAAGGCCGAGTAGTCATTTTTGGTGGTGGCACCGGTAATCCTTATTTCACAACCGATTCTGCTGCCGTATTACGCGCTATTGAAGTTGAAGCCGATGTCATTATGAAAGGCACTCGTGTAGACGGCATATACACCGCCGACCCCGAAAAAGACGATAATGCCACAAAGTTTGATTTCATTACCTTTGATGATGTCTTAAAAAAAGGCCTAAAAGTCATGGACACCACAGCCTTTACCTTAAGCCAAGAAAACGAACTCCCGATTATTGTGTTTGATATGAACAAACCCGGTAATCTTTTAAAAGTCGTTTCGGGTGAAAATATTGGAACGAAAGTAAATTTATAGTGTATTAAAATTTTTCAAAATGAACGAAGAAGTAGATTTTATATTAGATAGTACAAAAGAAGCCATGGACAAGTCTGTGACTTACCTTAAAAAACAACTCCAAAACATTCGAGCCGGAAAAGCTAATCCAAACATGTTGTCTAGCGTTCAGGTAGAATATTATGGAACGATGACACCACTTAATCAGGTAAGCAATATCAATACCCCCGATGGAAGAACACTATCCATTCAACCTTTCGAAAAATCTCTAATACAGGAAATTGAGAAGGGTATCATGAAGGCAGATTTGGGGTTTAATCCTATGAATAACGGCGAAAGTGTTATCATAAATGTCCCCCCATTAACAGAAGAACGCCGTAAAGACTTGGCTAAACAAGCTAAAGCCGAAACCGAAGAAGCCAAAATCGGGGTGAGAAACGATAGAAGGGATGCGCTAAAAGAATTGAAAGATCTTGACTTATCTGAAGATTTATTAAAAAATGCTGAACAGGATGTTCAAGATTTAACAGACAGCTACGTTAATAAAATTGATGAGATTTTAAAGATCAAAGAAAAGGAAATCATGACGGTATAATATACGTCCTAAATCATATTTTGTTGTTTCAAAGGTCTGTAATATTTCTGATGTTACTTTGTTGTTTGTGTTCTAAGCTTAAAGCACAGGAATACAGTTCAATAAGCCTAATTAATAAGGACAGTGAACCCGTCACATTTGCGGTTGCAGTTACAAAAGATACCATTGTATTTTCCAACAACCTAGGTCAGCTCATTTTTAATAAAGAGCCAAAAGAAATTACTATTCATTCAGCAGATTACAAACCTGTGTATCTAGATCGCTTTCGCAGGCAAATTTTTATGCAAAAAGACGATCAAGCTAAGGAAGATGCTAAGGTTATTATGCATCAATTTGCCAAATATTTTGATAGGAATAATGCTTTTGAATATCTGCAGCAATTATCTTTTAAACGCTATAACCGCACCCAAATAAAAAGAGACAGACCAAACTATTCTTCTTCAAATGAAAATTTATTTTCTGAAAGGATATCCCAATTTGAATATGTAAATAATCAAGACAAAGAACTAATAATAGCTCAAAAAAACCAAGGTTTTGAGAAACCTGTTATTAAAATTTTGAGTCATAGAATGCATGGCACAAATTGGTTTGAGAAATATTATGTGATATTTGAAACAGAGTATGTTTCACCTTTACATCCAAATAACTTTAAAGCTTATAATTATCAGCTTCTTTTTGAAGATGATAAATTTTATTATATCAAGTTTAATCCTCATCTTTTTAATAAGGAAAAACTTCTGGAGGGTATTTTTTGTTTAGATAAGAATTTTGCTTTAGCTAATATTTATGCAAGCAAAAAAGATGATATCCAACTTGAATTAAATCAAATATTTACTAAAAAACCTGAATTTGGCATTTGGCTCACAGATCAAGTCGTCGTTAAAATGACCCCTGGAAAAGGAGGTAAACCTGTAAGCCTATTTGGGACTAATATTAATATTGGCACACTTCAGGAAAAAAGCATTGCAGAGTCTGATTTAAATAACAAACTGTTCTCAAAATCTATTTATTATGATTATAGCCTAAAAAATAAGGGGTTAAACACAGAATCTTATGATGTTTTTGTAGAACTTGACGCCCACGATTATGACAGTTTGTACTGGAAGACAAACAGAAAGATTCCATTAACTACATCAGACAGTTTATTTTTTGAAGGCACGAAGAAAACCCTTGAACAGAAGAATACAGTTTCAAAAATAAAAAGACTTCAAAATGTGAACGATGGATTTTTTCCTATACTGAAATGGAAAACCGATTTAAAAACCCTCATCAAAGTCAATAACTACGAAGGTCTAAGGTTGGGGATTGGAGGCTTAACCAATGAAGATTTTTCTGAAAATTTTAGACTTGGTGGTTATATAGCTTATGGCACAAAAGACAAGACTGTTAAGTATGGTGTAAATACAGGCTTTTTATTAGACAGAGACACAAACACCTGGCTCAATGCAAACTATACTGATGATGTAAGAGAAGTTGGTAGCAGTGCATATCTTACAGACGAACGCGTTTACTCTTTGTTTGAACCAAGGCTGGTAAACATCATTTTTTTTTACAAAGAAAAAACAGCTTCCTTAAGTTTACAGAAAAAAATCACTTCTCGTCTTTTATCTGAGTTTAAAGTAGCTCATGACCGTATATTTCAAACCCAGAATTATGCCTATCTAAATGGTGATATCGCCATACAAAGTTACGATTTAACTCGTGCAGTTTTAAGTTTGAGATGGTCGCCCCTTAGCAGATTTCTGAAATTTGACAATAATTTTGTGAACGTTAGAGAAAGGTATCCGATCATATCTGGTCAAATAGAACAATACTTTGGAAACACTTTTGGAGGAGATCTTACGTTTACAAAATTCAGTTTAAAAAGTGATTATGTTATAAACCATATCAATGACCACATAACTGAATTTTCAATAGAAGGAAACTTAGCATTTGGTTCAGTACCACTCACCCATTCTTTTCATGCTTTCCCAAATGCTCCAAATAAATCTTCAATTTTAGACAGGTTTTCTGTTGCCGGCGTAAAAAGTTTTGAGACCATGTTTTTTAGTGAATTTTTCAGCACCAGACTAGCCAGTTTGCATATGAAGCATAAATTTTCTCCATTTAAAATTTCAAATAAACTTAGACCGGAGTTGGTTCTTATTTCCAGACATGCCATAGGTGATTTTACTAATCAAAATAGACATCTCGGCATCAATTTTAATACCCTTGAAAAAGGCTATTCTGAAGCCGGTCTAGAACTCAATAAAATTTTCTGGGGTTTTGGTTTAAGCTTTGCTTACAGATATGGCGCCTATCACCTCCCTCTATTTGAAGACAATATAGCCTTTAAATTTACTTTTAACTTAAAGCTTTGATTTATAAATGCTTTATAATATAATTGGTTTTATACCTTTGCACGCCTTAAGCTTTTAGCACATGCAAAAACTTTTCAGTTTTGGGTTTTGGAACACGATAGCAGGAACTATTCTAAGGAACAGAATTTTCTTTATCGGTCTTATATTGGGTGTTACCATATTCCTGATTTCCCAATGGAAATATATTGGTTTTTCTTATACTGAAGCCAATCTTCTGCCGGATAATCATCCTTTAAATATACAGTACGAGTCTTTTCTGAACAAGTTTGGAAACGAAGGTAACATCATTGTTATTGCTACTCAGGATAATAATATTTTTAAAACTAAAAATTTTGAAAAATGGGCAGCAGTTTCAGATACTCTAAGAAGTTACAACGAAGTAAAAAGTGTTGTAGATATTACAGACCTGAAGGATTTAAAGAAACTGACCAACCCTAAAAGGTTTGAATTTCAGGAAATTTTATCTTCAAAAGAGTATACAGACCAAAAATTAGATGTATTTAAAACTTTTGTTTTTGATTCTTTACCCTTTTACGAAGGACTAGTTTTTAATGCAGAGAGTAATACCATTCAGACAGCTATTTACCTTAAGGATTCTATTGTAAATACTGCCGCAAGAAAAGATTTTATATTTGAAGAATTCAATCCTATTATCGAAGAATTTGAAGAACAAAGCGGCATAAAAGTTTACGTGTCGGGCATGCCTTACGTAAGAACACTAAATTCTCAGAATATAGTAGACGAAATCAAGTGGTTTGTTCTGGCAGCACTTTTGGTCACTTCTTTTATTTTTTACTTTTTCTTCAGGTCATTCAGAGCCACTTTTATATCAATGCTTACCGTAATTATTGGAGTCATTTGGGCTTTTGGGTTTATAGGATTATTGCATTATGAAATTACGGTTTTAACTGCAATAATTCCGCCCTTAATCATTGTTATTGGGATTCCAAATTGTATTTTTTTAATCAATAAGTATCAACAGGAAATTAAAAAACATGGCAATCAGGCCAAATCTCTACAGCGCGTCATTGCAAAAATTGGGAATGCCACTTTAATGACCAATGTGACAACAGCATCCGGTTTTGCCACATTTATTTTTACGCAGAGTGAACTGCTCAAAGAATTTGGTCTGGTAGCTTCAATTAATATTATCTCGATTTTTATTTTAAGCTTATTGATTATTCCTATCATATACAGCTATATGGCTCCTCCAAAGGATAAGCACCTGAAGCATCTGGGCAAAAACTGGATTGAAGGCTTTGTAAACTGGATTGAAAAAATGGTAAGGCGCAGAAGAATTACCATATATTTTACCGCGGTCGGTATTTTGATGTTAAGTTTTATAGGCATTTATTTTATAAAAGTATCAGGAAATTTATTGGAAGACATGCCTCAAAAATCAGAATTCATAAAAGATGTCAAGTTTTTTGAAAAAGAGTTTGATGGTATTATGCCCTTAGAGTTTTTAATAGACACCAAAAGAGAAAACGGGGTCTCAAAACTTTCTACCCTAAAAAGAATTGACAAACTAGGAAGTATGCTAGAAGAATTTCCGGAATTATCAAAATCACTTTCTGTGGTCAACCTTGCAAAATATGCTAAGCAGGCCTTTTATAATGGCAAACCTAAATATTACCAGCTTCCCAGCAGACAAGAGCAAAATTTTATGCTGCCGTATTTTAAAAACTTTCAATCTGAAGGCAATCTCAATGCTTACGTAGATTCAACGGGACAATATGCACGTCTTACGGTTTTTATGAAAGACGTAGGCACTGAAAGGATGGAAGAAATAGAATCTCAAATCAGACCCAAATTAGACAAAATATTTCCTGAAGACCGTTATGAGGTGAGTATGACAGGTAAAGCTTTAACCTTTCAAAAGGGCACGCAGTATCTGGTAAAAAATCTTGTAGTCTCCTTATCTTTAGCAGTTTTACTCATAGCTCTTTTTATGGCCTGGATGTTTCGCTCTTTTCGGATGATTCTAATCTCTATCATACCAAACATGTTACCTTTACTTATGACCGCAGGAATGATGGGATTTTTTGGTGTTCCTATTAAACCCTCTACTATTTTAGTATTTAGTATAGCTTTTGGAATTAGTGTAGATGACACTATTCATTTTTTAGCAAAATACAGACAGGAACTTAAAGCAAGAAACTGGAAAATTCGCCAATCTGTATATCCCGCATTAAGAGAAACCACTGTAAGTATGTTTTATACTTCTATTGTCTTATTTTTTGGCTTTTCTGTGTTTATGATCAGCAGTTTTGGCGGGACTGTTGCTTTAGGAGGCTTGGTTTCGGCGACTTTGCTGTTTGCTATGTTATGCAATCTTCTACTACTGCCATCATTGCTTTTATCTCTGGAGAGAAATATTGCCAACAAAAAAACATTTAAGAAACCTCAGATAAATATTATTGAAAGTGAGGAAGATAAATAAAACATTAGACTGCAAAAATTTTAGAATTTATCCAGTTTACTAAAATTAAAACTGTCAAAAAATTGTATTTTTATATCAAAATTAAGCGATAAAAAAGCATGAAACAATACCACGACCTCATTAAGCATGTGCTTAAAAACGGAACAGATAAAGGCGACAGAACAGGAACCGGCACCCGAAGTGTATTTGGATACCAAATGCGATTTGACCTGAATGAAGGCTTTCCTCTGGTCACCACCAAAAAAATCCATTTAAAATCTATCATTCACGAATTATTGTGGTTTATAAAAGGCGATACCAACGTGCAATATCTTCAGGAAAACGGGGTAAGAATCTGGAACGAATGGGCAGATGAAAATGGAGACTTAGGCCCGGTCTATGGGCGTCAATGGCGAAATTGGAACAAAGAAGGCATCGACCAATTGTCTGAAGTTATTGAAACCATAAAAACCAAACCCAACAGCCGTAGAATGATGGTCTCTGCCTGGAATCCCAGCGCTCTGCCGGACACCACAAAGTCGTTTGCAGAAAATGTGGCCAATGGAAAAGTCGCTCTACCGCCATGCCATGCATTTTTTCAGTTTTATGTCGCTGATGGAAAGTTGTCTTGTCAACTCTATCAAAGAAGTGCAGATATCTTTCTGGGTGTGCCTTTTAACATTGCCTCCTATGCTTTACTTACAATGATGATTGCACAAGTTTGTGATTTAGACTATGGGGATTTTATTCATACTTTTGGCGATGCCCATATCTACACCAACCATTTTGAACAAGTTGAACTTCAACTATCCAGAGATTTTAGACCATTACCAGAAATGAAAATCAATCCGGATGTTCAATCTATTTTCGATTTTAAATTTGAAGATTTTGAGTTGGTGAACTACAACCCGCACCCCCATATTAAAGGCAAGGTTGCAGTTTGATTTTGAAAGAAAATATTTTTATATTTAGAAAAATACTAAATCAAATATATGTCATCTCCAGAAATACTGGATTTATTTGCACAAACCAGAAAACATACAGAAGAAATATGTCAACCGCTCAAGATCGAAGATTATGTAGTGCAACCTATAGTTGACGTGTCTCCACCAAAATGGCACTTGGGCCATACCACCTGGTTTTTTGAGGAATTTGTTTTAAAGCCAAACCTTAAAAATTATAAACTATTTCATGATGACTTTGCCTTTGTATTTAATTCTTATTATGAAAGTGTAGGAGAAAAAGTTGTGCGTACAGACCGAGGTAATCTTTCCAGGCCAAGTGTAGATGAAGTTTACGAATACAGAAATTATGTCACAACACAAATGCAAAATCTTTTGGAAAATGATATCGAAAAAAAATGGCTTGATGTCATTGAAATCGGTATTCATCATGAGAAACAGCATCAGGAATTGTTACTTACAGATATAAAGTACATTTTAGGCCATAATCCGCTTTTCCCTGTTTATGATGATGGCTTCGAAGAACCTCAAACGCAAACCCGGGACAAAATATTTATTGATATTAAGGCAGGTCTTTATACAATCGGTCATGATTCTGATGAGTTTTGTTATGACAATGAACTGGGCAGACATAAGGTTTATCTGGAAGATTTCAACATAAGAAGTGGTTTGGTCAGCAATGCTGAATTTTTAGAATTTATAGAGAATGGCGGCTATGAGAATGTTCTGCTGTGGCATGCCGAAGCCTGGGATTGGCTGAAAACAAATAAAATAAACAGCCCTAAATACTGGCATAAAATTGATGGAAAATGGATGCGGTACGGTCTAAACGGTTTAAAAAAACTAAATCCTGATGAACCTGTAAGCCATGTTTCCTATTACGAAGCTTTTGCCTTTGCAGAATGGCATGGTCTGCGTTTACCCACAGAGTTTGAATGGGAAGCAGCGCAAAAGCACTTCAAATGGGGGCAATGCTGGGAGTGGACAGAAAGTGCCTATTTGCCTTACCCGAGATATCAAAAAGCTGAAGGGGCTTTAGGCGAATACAATGGCAAATTTATGGTCAATCAAAAAGTACTAAGAGGTAAATCTATAGCGACTTCGCCCAACCACAGCAGACCTACCTATAGAAATTTTTTTCATCCGCATTTGAGATGGCAGTTTACAGGTATCAGATTAACAAGATCTTAATCATTAAAATTTTATGAGCAATACACAAAACGAATTTGAACAAGACATTATCAAAGGTCTTTCTGATTTTCCAAAACATCTTCC